>NZ_VRVH01000228.1:0-7457 GCF_008040095.1 Methylobacterium sp. WL6
CACCCGGCTCCCGCCAGCTGCCCTATCGCTCGTCATGTCGGTGGACCAAGTCCAGAACCGCGTCGCCGCCGCCCCGTCTCGATGAACAGGGGTATACGGACCACCCAGCAGCCCGTCAACAGCCAAATGCGGAGAAATCCATAAAATCCGCGACAGGCGTGTGACGCGGACCTCCCGGGTTCCGGCGACGACGGCAGGCCCCTCCGGGAAGCCGACTCATCCCCACCCGTCCTCTTCGCGCGTCAGTGGCTGCGGCTCTCGGACGGCAGGCGTCGGCCACCGTCCGCGCGGATGGGAAGCCTGCCGAACCCTCCGGCCGTGCGATCACGGGGTTTTCGCAAATCTGGCCCGCGGAGTCCTTCGGCACGACATCGACGTCCGTCGGCGGGCCGGGCGATCGCCCGGGCAGGCGGCCCGAGCTCAGCCAGCTCCCGCCGATCGCGCGACCGTCAAGCGCGCGGCCAACCCGGCATCGGGTTCAATCCCCGTACGCCCGCGCGGGCCGATCGAGATCGAGGGTGACGGTCAGGCCGTCATAGGCCGGCACCACGCCGGGCGGCAGCTTGGCCGCCAGCGTCGCGTGGTCGAGGTCGGTGTGGAGATTGGTGAGGATCGCGCGGCGCGGGCGCACGTCCGCGATCAACGCCAGCGCCTCCGAGACCGAGTAATGGGTCGGGTGCGGGGTCTCGCGCAGGGCGTCGATGATCAGCAGGTCGAGATCGTGGAGCCGCGCCCGGCTCGCCTCGGGCAGGAGGCTGAGATCCGGGATGTAGGCGGCCGGCCCGAGGCGGAACCCGAGGGCCGCCTCGTTGCCGTGGTCGACCGGCAGCGCCTCCGCCTCGATCGCCCCGCCCTCCCCGCGGACTGCGACGATCTCGTGGATCGGCAGATCGCGAAGGTCGAGGATCGGCGGGTAGGCGCTGCCCGGCGGCGTCTTGAAGCAGTAGCCGAAGCGGGCGCGGAGCAGGTCGCTCGTGAGCGTATCGGCATGGACCGGGATGCGCGCGCGCATCTGGATCACCAGGGGGCGCAGGTCGTCGATGCCGTGGGTGTGGTCGGCATGGGCGTGGGTGAACAGCACCGCATCGAGGCGCGTCACCCCCGCATCGAGCAGCTGCTCGCGCAGGTCCGGGGAGGTGTCGATCAGCAGCGTCGTGGCGGCCTCGCCCTCCCGGCGCTCGACGAGGATCGAGCAGCGCCGGCGTCGGTTCTTCGGGTCGTGCGGGTCGCAGGCGCCCCAGCCGTAGCCGACGCGGGGCACGCCGCCGGACGAGCCGCAACCGAGGATGCGCAAAGTCAGCGTCGCCATCCGGACCTCCCGCTCGGGTGGTATCCGAGGACGGCGCCGGTTGTCACGCGGACGGGCCTGCCTTCAGGTCCGCCTTGGCGAACAGGCGATGGAAGTTCGCGGTGGTCAGGCGGGCGAAGGCCTCCGCTTCGAGGCCGAGGGTCCCGGCCAGCGACCGGGCGGTGTCGGCGGTGTAGGCCGGCTCGTTGGTCCGGCCGCGATGCGGCTCGGGGGCGAGGAACGGCGCGTCGGTCTCGACCAGGATGCGGTCGGGTGGCACCTGCCGGGCGATGTCGCGCAGAGCCGTCGAGCGGCGGAAGGTGACGATCCCGGAAAACGAGACGTAGAGGCCGAGCGCGACGCCGGCCTCGGCCAGCCGCGCGCCCGACGAGAAGCAGTGCAGCACCGCCGAGAACCGGCCGCGGCCCATCTCGTCGGTCAGCACCCGCTCCATGTGGGCGTCGGCGTCGCGGGCGTGGATCACCAGCGGCAGCCCGGTCGCGCGGGCGGCCTCGATGTGGGCGCGCAGCACCCGCTCCTGAACCGGTTCGGGCGCCGCGTCCTCGTAATGGTAGTCGAGCCCCGCCTCGCCGATGCCGATGCAGCGCGGGTGGTCGGTCAGCGCCGCGATGGTCTCGGGCGCGACGTCCGGCTCCTCGGCCGCGCCGTGCGGATGGGTGCCGACCGTGTACCAGACCTCCGGGTGCGCCTCGGCGATGGCGCGATAGGTGTCGGCCTTGGCGACCCGCGTCGCGATCGTGAGCATCCGGCCGACGCCGGCGGCCTTCGCCCGGGCGATCACGCCCGGGAGGTCGGCGGAGAAGTCGGGGAAGTCGAGATGGCAGTGGCTGTCGATGAGCATGCGGTCCGGGAGCCTGGGCGAGGGGTTCGGTGTGGCGGGAACGGCCGGCTCACGCAGCCGGTGCCTCGGGCTTCTCGAACCGCGGGAAGATCGGGCTCGGCGCCGGCAGCGGCGTTCCGGGCGTCAGGCGGCCGCCCTCCCCCACGTCGGCGAAGAGGCGCCGGTCGGCCGGCACCGCCAGCACGTCGAGCAGGCTCGCGGCCGAGCGCGGCACGAAGGGCTGCACCAGGATGCCGACCGCGCGCAGAACCTCCGCGGTCACGTAGAGCACGGTGCCCATCCGCTCCGGATCGGTCTTCTTCAGCTTCCACGGCTCTTCCGCCGCGAAGTAGCGGTTGGCATCGGCCACCACCGCCCAGATCTCGGCGAGGATGGAATGGAGCGCGAGGTCGTCCATCAGCGCCCGCGCCCGCGCCGGCAGCGCGTCGGCGGCGGCGAGCAGTGTCCGGTCGGCCTCGGTGAAGGCACCCGGCTCCGGGACCGCTCCGGACACGTTCTTGGCGATCATCGAGAGCGAGCGCTGGGCGAGGTTGCCCAGGTCGTTGGCGAGGTCCGCGTTGATGCGGGTGATGATGGCCTCGTGGCTGTAGCTGCCGTCGCCGCCGAAGGGCACGTCGCGCAGCACGAAGTAGCGCACGGCGTCGACGCCGTAGGTGTCGGCGAGGTCGATCGGGTCGAGGACGTTGCCGAGCGACTTCGACATCTTCTCGCCCTTCGAGAGCAGGAAGCCGTGGCCGAAGACGCGCTTCGGGAGCGGCAGCCCGGCCGACATCAGGAAGGCCGGCCAGTACACCGCGTGGAAGCGGACGATGTCCTTGCCGATGACGTGCAGGTCCGCCGGCCAGAATTTCCGCCGTTCGTCGGCCTCGTCCGGGAAGCCGGTGACGGTGAGGTAGTTCGTCAGCGCGTCGACCCACACGTACATGACGTGGCCGGGCCGGTCGGGCACCGGCACGCCCCAGTCGAAGGTGGTGCGGCTGACGGACAGGTCCTTCAGGCCGGAGCGCACGAAGCTCGCGACCTCGTTCTTCCGCGATTCGGGGCCGATGAAGTCCGGTTGCGCGTCGTAGAGGGCGAGCAGGCGGTCGGCGTAGGCCGAGAGCCGGAACAGGAAGTTCTCCTCCTCCATCCACACGACGGGGGTGTCGGTGGCGAGCGAGCGGCGGGTGCCGTCCTCCAGGAGGCGGGTCTCGTCCTCGCCGTAATAGGCCTCGTCGCGGACCGAGTACCAGCCGGCATAGGTGTCGAGGTAGATGTCGCCGTTGGCCTCCATCCGCCGCCACAGTTCCCGCGCGGCGGCGGTGTGGGCGGGCTCCGTCGTGCGGATGAAGCGGTCGTAGGCGCAGTCGAGCCGGTCGGCCACCGCCTGGAACCGGGCCGCCATGCCGTCGACGAAGGCGCGCGGCGTGGTGCCGGCGCGCGACGCCGTCTGCTGGATCTTGAGACCGTGCTCGTCGGTGCCGGTGGTGAACAGCACCTCGTAGCCGTCGAGGCGCTTGAAGCGCGCGATCGCATCGGTGGCGACCACCTCGTAGGCGTGGCCGATATGCGGCGCGCCGTTGGGGTACGAGATCGCCGTGGTGATGCTGAAGGTCTTGGTGCTGTTCGTCTTGGCGGTCACGTCGGACATTCCCGGATACGCGGCTCTGCAGGATCGGCGCCGTTCCGGCGCGGCGTCGTGCGCGTTCGCCGGCGCCGAACCGGCACCGTTCGGGACGATGCTCTAGCCGGTCCGCACGGCGCCCGCGAGGTCCGCGAACAGCGACAGGACCACGGGCCGGCGATCGAGATTGTAGGTCGCGGCCTCGCGCGCCGTACGGCCGAACTTCTCACACACCTCGACCAGGGCCGCAAGGCGCGCCGGCGGCTCCGCCCGCCGGCGGTGGAGCTCGGCCGAGACGAAGCGCTCGACGGTCTCCAGGCCGGCCGCGAACAGGGGCTCGGCCTCGCGCCCGGCGAGCTTGTCGGCGAGCTTGAGGACGCGGCCCCAATCCGGATGGTCGGCGCGCGACAGCAGGGTCTCCATCTCGGCGACCAGCCCCTGCATCGCCGGATCGAGCATCGCGACGGCGCGCGCCACCGAGCCCTCGGACAGGTCGGCGGCCCGGGCGAGCGCCTCGGCGGAGGGCGCCGGGAACGGCGGCGGGAAGCCGGACACCACCGCCGCCACGGCGCCCGCGTCCAGGGGCCGGAGCGCGAGGGCGCGGCAGCGCGACCGGATCGTCGGCAGGAGCCGGCCCGGCGCATGGCTGACGATGAGGAACAGCGCGCGGGGCGGGGGCTCCTCCAGCATCTTCAGCAGCGCGTTGGCGCCGTTGGCGTTCAGGTCCTCGGCGCTGTCGACGATACAGATGCGGTAGCCGGCATTGCCCGCGGTGGAGCCGAACAGCTCGAGCGCCTTGCGCACCGCGTCGACCGGGATCCTGGTCGGCAGCGTCTTCGCGGTCGGCACCCGGTGGCGGCGCAGGGCCACGAGGTTCGGGTGCGAGAGCGCCGCGATCTTGGCCGTCACGGGATCGCCCGCGGCGATGTCGAGGCCGGGCGCGTGCGAGACCCCGTCGGGGTCGGCGAGCAGGCGGCGGGCGACGCGGTAGGCCAGGGTCGCCTTGCCGATGCCGGCCGGGCCGCCGATCAGCCAGGCATGGTGCAGGCGGCCCGAGGCGATGCCCTCGGCGAAGGCCGCTTCCGCCTCGGCATGGCCGACGAGGCGCAGCGTCTCGCGCGGACGGACGATGCCGGGAAGGTCGCCGGGCTCGACGTCGTCGGGGGCGCGATCAGGCGGCATCGGTGCGGCCTTCGGTGTCGGCAAGGAGGCCGGGCAGGCGCGCGGCGACCGCTGCGCGGACCGCGTCCGCGACGGCATCGGGATCGCGCGCCGCGTCGACGAGGACGCAGCGCGCCGGCTCGGCCTGCGCGATCGCCCGGAAGGCATCGCGGAGGCGGGCGTGGAAGGCCAGCGCCTCGGCTTCAAAGCGGTCCGGTGCGGCCTGCGCCCCTTGTGCCCCCTGCCCGGCCGCCCGCGCCCGCGCACGGGCCAGGCCGATTTCGGGGTCGAGGTCGAAGATCAGGGTGAGGTCGGGCCGTGTCGGCCCGACGACGACCCGCTCGAGCGCCGCGACGGCTTCCGCATCGAGACCGCCGGCGGCGCCCTGGTAGGCGCGGGTCGAATCCATGAAGCGATCGCACAGCACGACCTCGCCCGAGGCCAGCGCCGGGCGGATCAGGCGGTCGAGGTGGTCGATGCGCGCGGCCGAGAACAGCAGCGCCTCGGCGAAGGGCCCGTAGGGCTTGGCGACCCCGGCGAGCAGCGCCGTGCGGATCTCCTCGGCGCGGGTCGAGCCGCCGGGCTCGCGGGTGGTCGTGACCGTGCGGTGCGCGCCGAGCGTCCGGGCGAGACGGGCCACCTGGGTCGACTTGCCCGCGCCCTCCCCGCCCTCGAAGGTGATGAAGACGCCGCGATGTGTCGAAGCGGTCGGGGTCGAAGCGGTCATGGCTGCCGACGCGGTGGTGGCAGCATGGGGCCGCGCCTCTCGGTCCTCACGACGGGTTGGCGGGCTTCTCGCCAGGCTTGTCGCCGGCTTTCTCGCCCTTGCCCGCCTTGTCGAAGGCGCGGCGGACGAGGCCGGTGCCGAACTCCAGCGCGGCATCCATCGCGCGCTGCTGGATGGTGCCGGCCTCGACGGAGGCGCCGGCATAGAGCGGCTGGTCGAGCGCCACCGCATCGCCGCGCATGATCTTAAGGCGGCCGACCTCGCGGCCCTCCTCCACCGGGGCGACCAGCGGCCCCTGGTAGACGGCGCGCGCCGTCACGCGATCCGAGGAGCCGCGCGGCAGCAGCACCCGCACCGGCTTCTTGGCGACCAGCGGCACCGATCCCGACGCGCCGCCGAACACCGAGGCCTCGGCCACCGTCTCGCCGGGGGTGAACACCTGCCGCGGCTCGAAGGCGCGGAACCCCCATTCCATCAGCTTGCGCGCCTCGGCCGCACGGTCCCGCGCGGTCTTGAGGCCGGAGATCACCATGATCAGGCGCTGGCCGTTCTGCACCGCCGAGCCGGTGAGCGCGTAGCCGGATTCCTCGAGGTAGCCGGTCTTGAGGCCGTCGGCGCCGATGTCGAGGGCGAGCAGCGGGTTGCGGTTCTGCTGCTTGATCTTGTTCCAGGTGAACTCGCGCTCGGAGAAGATCTTGTACAGGTCCGGGTAGGTATCGATGATGTGCGCGGCGAGCCTGGCCATGTCGCGCGCGGTGACCCGCTGGTCGGGCGCCGAGTAGCCGGTGGCGTTGCGGAAGGTCGAGCGCGTCAGCCCGATCTCCTTCGCGCGCTGGTTCATGATGGCGGCGAAGGCCTCCTCGGAACCCGCCATGTTCTCGGCGATCGTGATCGCCGCGTCGTTGCCCGACTGGACCACGAGCCCGCGCAGCAGGTCCTGCATCTTGATGCGGCTGTTGACCTGGGCGAACATCGACGAGCCGCCGCCCCCCGCCCCGCCCCGGCGCCACGCGTCCTCGGTCACCGTGAACTCGGTCTCCATCGTCAGCCGCCCGGATTTGAGGGCGTCGAACACGATGTCGGTGGTCATCAGCTTGGCCATGCTGGCCGGGGCGAACGGCTCGTCGGCCGCCTTCTCGAACAGCACCGAGCCGGAATCGGCGTCGACCAGGATCGCGTGCGGCGCCGCGGTCTGGAAGACCTGCGCGCGGGCCGGCGTCGCGAGCGCGCAGGCCGCCGCCAGAAGGAAGACCCAGGTCCTGCGCATCAAAAACTCCCGTGCGGCCAGGCCGCCACGCTCGCGAACATCCCGCCTCGGATAACAAGCGTGACCATATTACGGTTTCCGCGCCGGATCGAATGCGAAATGACGCAGCGCACCTGCCCGCGCACCGACCGAGGCGGGTTCTTCTACGATCCGAGGTTGCTTCGGGCCGAGATCGCCGGGACCTGAACGATCCCCCGGCCGCCGGGATGCGCAGGGGGTCGGCCCCGGCCCGCCGGCCCTCCCCGCGACCGCGGGACCGCCGGTCGTCTCGCGGACGACCGGGCTCCGCCAGGACGGGACAGCGCCGGCTCGTCAGTAGATCCCGGCGAGCCGCGCGCCGCGCTTGTCGGCAGGCTTGCCGGGCGGCTTCGCGGCGAGGTCGACGCGGCTCTTCACGACTGCGCGGGCCGTTCCCTTGTCGCCCGAGCCCTTGTCGCTCGGGGCCGCGGCGCCCGTGAGCCGGGCCAGCGCGAGCTTGGCCGAGGGCGGCATCGCGGGCGGGACGGAGCCCGGCCGGGCCGCCGGCATCCGTGCGGGCACGGCCTGGGC
>NZ_VRVH01000229.1:0-7437 GCF_008040095.1 Methylobacterium sp. WL6
GAGCCGGCGCGCAGGCCCGACCCCGCGCCGGAGCCCGGGCTGATCTCGTCCGCGGCCGGCGCCAGCGTCAACCAGGCCTTCAACCTGCTCGCCAACACGGTGTCGAGCCAGAACGCGCGCAGCCTGGAAGACCTCGTCCAGGACATGCTGAAGCCGATGCTCAAGGCCTGGCTCGACGACAACCTGCCGGTGATGGTCGAGCGGCTGGTGCGCGTCGAGATCGAGCGGGTCGCCCGCGGCCGCTGAGGTCGCGCGTGTCGCCGCCCGTGTTGACGGGAGGCCCGTGACGGGTTGAAAGCGGGCTCGAAATTCTCGAGACGGACCCGCGATCGCCCGCCCATGATGGACAAGACTTTCGACCCGGCCGGCGCCGAGGCGCGCGCCAGCGCCGCGTGGACGAGCGCCGACGCGTTCCGCGCCGGGCGGCCCGACCGGGCCGGTGCCGAGCCGTACTGCATCGTCATCCCGCCGCCCAACGTGACGGGCTCGCTGCATATCGGCCACGCCCTCAACAACACGCTGCAGGACATCCTCGCCCGCTTCGAGCGGATGCGCGGCCGCGACGTGCTGTGGCAGCCGGGCATGGACCATGCCGGCATCGCCACGCAGATGGTGGTCGAGCGCCGCATGATGGAGGCGCAGGAGCCGGGCCGCCGCGAGATCGGCCGCGCGGCCTTCCTCGACAAGGTGTGGGCCTGGAAGGCGGAATCGGGCGGCGCGATCGTCTCGCAGCTGAAGCGGCTCGGCGCCTCCTGCGACTGGTCGCGCGAGCGCTTCACCATGGGCGAGCGCGGCGCGCCCGACGAGCAGATGGTCCGCGCGGTCACGAAGGTGTTCGTCGACCTGCACGCGCAGGGGCTGATCTACCGCGACAAGCGCCTCGTGAACTGGGACCCGAAGTTCCAGACCGCGATCTCGGACCTCGAGGTCCAGCAGGTCGAGGTGAAGGGCCACCTCTGGCACTTCGACTATCCGGTGGTGGACGCGGCCGGCATCGAGACGGGCGACATCATCACGGTCGCCACGACGCGCCCCGAGACCATGCTCGGCGACACCGCCGTCGCCGTCCACCCCGAGGACGAGCGCTACGCCGCGCTCGTCGGCAAGCACGTGCGCCTGCCGCTGGTCGGGCGCCTGATCCCGATCGTCGCCGACGACTATTCCGATCCCGAGAAGGGCACCGGCGCGGTCAAGATCACGCCCGCGCACGACTTCAACGACTTCGAGGTCGGCCGTCGCCACGGCTGCCGGCCGATCAACATCCTGGACAGCGAGGCGCGGATCGCACTCGACGGCAACGCCGACTTCCTGGCCGACGCGAACCCGGATGCGGAGGCGCTGGCCCTCCACGGCCTCGACCGGTTCGCAGCCCGCAAGGCCGTCGTCGCGCTGATGGAGGCGGCGGGACGCCTGCGCGAGATCGAAGCCAACACCCACGCCGTCCCGCACGGCGACCGCTCGGGCGTGGTGATCGAGCCCTACCTGACCGACCAGTGGTACGTGAACGTGAAGCCGCTGGCCGAGCGCGCGCTTCAGGCGGTGCGCGACGGGCGCACGCGCTTCGTGCCGGAGAATTCCGAGAAGACCTTCTTCCAGTGGCTCGAGAACATCGAGCCGTGGTGCATCTCGCGCCAGCTCTGGTGGGGTCACCAGATCCCGGTCTGGTACGACGCGGAGGGTGGCATCTACGTCGCCGGCAGCGAGGCGGAAGCCGAGGCGCAGGCCGCGGCCAAGCAGGGCTCGCCGGTCGCGTTGCGCCGCGACGAGGACGTCCTCGACACCTGGTTCTCCTCCGCCCTGTGGCCGTTCTCGACGCTGGGCTGGCCGGAGAAGACCGCCGAGCTCGCGCGCTACTACCCGACCAACACGCTGGTGACCGGCAAGGACATCCTGTTCTTCTGGGTCGCCCGCATGATGATGCTCGGCCTGCACGTCACCGACGAGGTCCCGTTCGACACGGTCTACCTGCATACGCTGGTGCGCGACGCCTCCGGCGCCAAGATGTCGAAGTCGAAGGGCAACGTCGTCGACCCGCTCGGGCTGATCGACCAGTACGGCGCCGACGCGCTGCGCTTCACCCTGACGGCGCTCGCCGCGCAGGGGCGCGACATCAAGCTCAGCCCGGCCCGCGTGGAAGGGTACCGCAACTTCGCGACGAAGCTCTGGAACGCCGCGCGCTTCGCCGAGATGAACGGCTGCGCCCTCGATCCCGCCTTCGATCCGAAGGCGGTACGGGAGCCGCTGAACCGCTGGGCGCTCGGGGAGGCCGCGCGTGCCGTCGCCGAGGTCACCGCCGTTCTGGAGGCCTACCGCTTCAACGACGCGGCGGCCGCCGCCTACCGCTTCGTCTGGAACATCTTCTGCGACTGGACGATCGAGCTGGCCAAGCCCGTGCTCCAGGGCGAGGGTGTCGACCCGGCGCTGAAGGGCGAGACGCAAGCGACCATCGCCTTCCTGATCGACCAGATCGCGAAGCTGCTGCATCCGTTCATGCCGTTCCTCACCGAGGAGCTGTGGGCGATCAAGGGCGCGGCACTGCCCGATCGCGGCCTGCTCACGCTCCAGCCCTGGCCCGACCTGTCGGGGCTGGCGGATGCCGAGGCCGAGACCGAGATCGGCTTCGTGGTCGACCTCGTCTCCGAGGTGCGCTCGGCCCGCTCCGAGACCGGGGTGCCGGCCGGCGCGCAGGTTCCGCTGGTGATCGTCGGGGCCGATGCGGCGGTGCGGGCGCGGATCGGCGCCTGGCACGACACGCTGGTGCGCCTCGCCCGCCTCTCCGAGATCGGGTTCGCCGACGCCGCGCCGAAGAACGCGGTGCAACTGCTGGTCCGCGGCAGCGTCGCGGCCCTGCCGCTGGAGGGCATCGTCGACCTCGGCGCCGAGGTGGCGCGCCTGAAGAAGGAGGCCGCCAAGGCCGAGGGCGAGATCAGGAAGCTCGACGGCAAGCTCGGGAACGCCGACTTCGTGGCGCGCGCCCCCGAGGAGGTGATCGAGGAGAGCCGAGAGCGGCGCGAGGCCGAGGCCGAGCGGCTGGCCAAGCTTCAGGAGGCGCTGGCGCGGTTGAGCGACCCGGCGTCCTGAGCCTTGCGCCGGCTGGCGAAGGCGCTGGCCGGCATCGTCGGAGCGCTCGTCCTTGCCGTAATCCTCACGGCGCGGCCGGGCGACCCAACCCTCTATCCGCCCGCGGAGGCGGCGCCGCAGGTGATCCACGTGGTCAGCCACGGCTGGCACAGCGGGATCGCGCTTCCGGTCGCGGCGCTGACGGGGCCGGGGGCGGGGCCGGCGCTCCGCGACATCGCCGTGCGGTTCCGCGCCTACCCGACGCTCGAGTTCGGCTGGGGCGAGGCCCGGTTCTACGCGGCGACGCCGACGCTGGCGGAGTTCGACTGGCGGCTGGCGCTCGGCGCCCTGTTCACGCCCGGCGGCAGCGACGGCGTGATCCAGGTGGTCGGCCTCGACGCGAACCCACGCGCGAGCTTTCCGCACGCCGACATCCTGGCGATCCCGGTCTCGGCCGCCGGGCTGGAAAAGCTCCTCGCGCGGCTGGAAGCCGGCTTCGCGCTCGCCGGCGGCCATCCGGTCGACGTCGGCCCCGGCCTCTACGGGCCGAGCCTGTTCTACCGGGGCGCAGGCCGGTTCTCCTGGACCAACGTGTGCAACCACTGGACCGCCGGCCTCGTCAACGCGGCCGGCCTGCCCGTCGCGCCGGTGCTCGCGACGCTGCCGCGCGGGCTCATCCTCGATCTCGAATGGCGCTCCGGCGCGACGGCGGTCCCGTGACGCTCGCGCCACGCTGCGCGCGCCGTCGTCGGCCCGGCGGCGTCCGGCCAACCTGTCGAAACGGTAATGCGCCCGTCACGGGCGGGTGAGGCGCCGGGCCTTAGGACAGGGTCATCGCCCGCCGAGCCGGCGGCGCCGAAGATGTCCCCGGAGACTTGTCGCATGTCCGTTCCGCAGACCCGCACCACCGCCCGCAGCAGCCGCCGGGCCCTGGCCTCGGTCGCCGCCGCCGCCCTCATCGCGGGCGGCGCCCTCGGCAGCGGCTATCTGCCGGCCGCCACGCCGGCCCTCGCCCAGGCGCTGCCGCAATCCCCGATCGCCGCGCCGGAGCACCCGCCGGGCTCGTTCGCCAACATCGTCGATAAGGTGAAGCCGGGCGTCGTCTCGGTGAAGGTGAAGCTCGACGACTCCGCGTCCAGCGACGACGAGGACGGCCCGAGCGGCCAGCAGGGCCAGAACCTGCAGAACGTGCCGCCGCAGCTGCGCGAGTTCTTCAAGCGCTTCGGCCAGAACGGCCCGAACGGTGGACCGCCCGGCATGCAGCCGCAGCACCAGGGCCCGCGCGGCGCCGTCGGCTCCGGCTTCATCATCTCCGCCGACGGCTACGTCGTGACCAACAACCACGTCGTCGACCACGCCAAGACCGTGCAGGTGACGCTCGACGACGGCCGGACGCTGGACGCCAAGGTGATCGGCAAGGATTCCAAGACCGACATCGCGCTCCTGAAGATCAAGGATTCCGGCAGCTACCCCTACGTCCAGTTCGGCAAGGCGGCCCCGCGGGTCGGCGACTGGGTGGTGGCGATCGGCAACCCGTTCGGCCTCGGCGGCACGGTGACCGCCGGCATCGTCTCGGCCCGCGGCCGCGACATCGGCGCCGGCCCGTACGACGACTTCCTGCAGATCGACGCGCCGATCAACAAGGGCAATTCCGGCGGCCCGACCTTCAACGTCAACGGCGACGTCGTGGGCGTGAACACCGCCATCGCCTCGCCGTCGGGCGGCAGCGTCGGCCTCGCCTTCGCCATCCCCGCCGAGACCGTGCAGGCGGTGGTCGATCAGCTCAAGACCGACGGCAAGGTCGCCCGCGGCTATCTCGGCGTGCAGGTCCAGCCGGTGACGCAGGACATCGCCGAGGGGCTCGGCATGGCCAAGCCGAAGGGCGCCCTGATCGATCACGCCGAGGACGGCACGCCGGCGGCCAAGGCCGGCCTCAAGTCCGGCGACGTGATCGAGTCGGTCAACGGCAACCCGATCAACGACGCCAAGGAGCTGTCCCGCAAGATCGCGGGGCTGAAGCCCGGCGCCAAGGTTGAGATCGCCTATCTCCGCGGCGGCAAGTCCGACAACGCGACGATCACGCTGGGCGCGCTCCCGACCGACGGGTCGAAGGTGGCCTCCTCGGACACCGGCATGGCCGGCGGCCAGCCGCGGCTCGGGCTGAGCCTGGCGCCGGCGGCGGAGGTCGGCCTGTCCGACAGCGGCGTCGCGGTGGTCCAGGTCGATCCGGACGGTCCGGCCGCCGCCAAGGGCATCGAGCAGGGCGACGTCATCCTCGACGTGGCCGGCAAGAGCGTGACCCGCCCCTCCGAGGTCGCCGAGCAGATCCGCACGGCCGAATCCAGCGGGCGCAAGGCAGTGCTGATGCGGGTGAAGAGCAGCAAGGGCGTGACCCGCTTCGTCGCGATCTCGCTGACCAAGAACGACGGCTGATCCGACACGCGCGCCGGGGCCTCGCCCCCGGCGATCCCGATCGACCCACGCACGGCATCGGCAGGACGCGGACGCGTTCGGCCGGTGCCGTCTCGTCGCGACCGCTCGCTCGCTCGCGCCGATGGAACGGATCTTGAACCGGATCGGCCGGGGCCTGCTTCGGAATCCGTTTCCGGGCGCGCTATAGTCGGCTCCGCGAACTCCACGGGATCCGCGACCGGATGGCGAGCGTCGACCTGAACTCCGATCTCGGCGAGGGCTTCGGCGCCTATGCCTGCGGCGACGACGCGGCGATGCTCGCCATCGTCACCTCGGCCAACGTCGCCTGCGGGATGCATGCGGGCGACCCGGAGATCATGGCCGAGACCTTCGCGCGGGCGAAGGCGAACGGCGTCGCCGTGGGTGCCCATCCGGGCTTTCCCGACCTCTGGGGGTTCGGACGGCGGCGGATGCCCTTCACCGCGCCCGAGATCGAGCGCCTCGTCGCCTATCAGATCGGCGCCGCCCAGGCGCTCGCCGCTTACGCAGGCCATCGCATCGCCTACGTGAAGGCGCACGGGGCGCTCGCCAACCTCGCAGCCGCCGAGCGCGACGTCGCCGACGCGATCGCCCGGGCCGTGCGCGCGGTCGACCGCGACCTGGCGCTGCTGGCCATCGCGCTGACGGCGCAGGTGCCGGCCGGCGAGGCGGCGGGCCTCGAGGTCCACCAGGAGATCTTCGCCGACCGGGGCTACGCCGAGGACGGCCAGCTGATCGCCCGCGGCCGGCCCGGGGCGATGATCGACGGCGCGGAGGAGGCCGCCGGCCGCGTCCTCGCCATGGTGGAGGCCGGCGCGATCGTCACCGCGCAGGGCACCCGCCTGCCGACGCCAATCCGCTCGGTCTGCGTCCACGGCGATTCCGCGCACGCGGTCGCCACCGCCCGGGCGGTGCGCGACCGGCTCGAGGGCGCCGGCATCCGCCTCGCCCCGTTCCGGGCCTGAAGAGGTGGGACCGCCTCCGCGCCTGCTCGATGCCGGGGAGGCGGCGCTCGTCGCCGAGTTCGGCAGCGCGGTCGATCCGGCGATCAACGACCGGGTGCTGGCGCTCGACGACGCCCTGCGCGCCGACCCGCCCGCCGGCCTCCGCGAGACCGTGCCGACCTACCGCTCGCTGATGATGCACTACGATCCGCTCGTGCTCGATCGCGCGGCGCTCGCCGCGCGGGTCGTCGCGCTCGCGGACGCTGCCGGTGCGGGCCGGGCCGCGCCGACGCTCTGGACGCTGCCCTGCTGCTATGCCGAGACCACCGCGGGCGAGCCCTGCGGCGAGGACGTCGCCGCCATCGCCGAGCGCACCGGCCTTTCCGCGGCGCGGGTGGTAGGCCTGCATGCGGGGGCGACCTACCGGGTCTACATGTACGGGTTCGCGCCGGGCTTCGCCTATCTCGGCGGCCTGCCGAGGGAACTGGCGGTGCCGCGCCGGGCAAAGCCCCGTTCGCCGCATCCGGCAAACGCGCTCCTCGTCGGCGGAGGGCTCGCCGCAATCGGCACCGTGCCGATGCCGACCGGCTGGTACGTGATCGCGCGGACCCCGGCCCGGCTCTACGCGCCCGAGCGCGACGAGACCTTCCCGGTCGCCGCCGGCGACCGCATCCGCTTCGCGCCGGTGGACGCCGCAACCTTTTCGGCCCTGGAGCGGCGCGCCGCAGCCGGCGAGGTCGTGGCCCGGCGCGAGGCCTATGCCGGGGACCCGGCGCCGTGAGCCCGCGCCTCGCGATCCTCGCCGCCGGGCCGAGCGTGACGCTGCAGGATGCCGGGCGCCACGGATACCTGCGCTACGGCATCACCTCTGCCGGGCCGATGGACGCGCTCGCCTTCGACACCGCCAACCGCGCCGCCGGCAACCCGCCCGGCGCGACGGCGATCGAGGTCTCGGCCGGCGGCATCGCCGTCGCGGCGGAGG
>NZ_VRVH01000022.1:0-36987 GCF_008040095.1 Methylobacterium sp. WL6
GGGCGCGCCGTCGTCCCGCGCGGCGGCGCCACCGGCCTCGTCGACGGCATCCTCTGCGCGCCCGGCGACATCGCCCTGTCGCTCGAGCGCATGACCGGGATCGAGGCGCTCGATCCCTTGGCGATGACGATGGTGGTCCGCACCGGCACCACGCTCGAGGCGGTGCAGGCGGCAGCGGAAGTGGCAGACCTGTTCTTTCCCCTCGATCTCGGAGCCCGCGGCTCGGCGACGATCGGCGGCACGATCAGCACCAATGCCGGCGGCCTGCGGGTGCTGCGCTACGGGATGATGCGCGAGATGGTGCTCGGCCTCGAAGCGGTGCTCGCCGACGGCACGATCGTCTCGTCGATGCGGCCGCTGATCAAGAACAACACCGGGCTCGACTTGAAGCAGCTCTTCGTCGGCACGGAGGGGACGCTCGGCGTCGTCACCCGCGCGGTGCTGCGCCTGCGCCCGGCGCCGGCCGGCTACGCCACCGCGCTCGTCGCCTGCGCAGACGTGAACGCCGCCGCCGCCATCCTCGCCCGCGCGCAGCGGGCGTTCCAGGGCCGGGTGTCGTCCTTCGAGGGCATGTGGCCCGACTTCTACCGGACGATGACCGCGCCCGGCCGCTTCACCCCGCCGCTCCCCCGGGAGCACCCGTACTACGCGCTGATCGAGGTCGAGTGCGTACCCGAGGAGGAACCGCGCTTCTTGAGCCTGCTCGAGACCCTGATGGCCGAGGCGGTCGTGCACGATGCCGTGGTCTCGGCGTCCGAGGAGCAGCGCCGCGCGCTGTGGCGCATCCGCGACCGCGTCGAGATGCTGGTCGAGGCCGGGCTCGCCCGCCCGTTCGACGTCAGCGTGCCGCTCTCGGCCATGGCCGGCTACGTCGCCGAGGCGCGCGCGCGGATCGCCGCGATCCACCCGGACGCGGCCAGCGTCGCCTACGGGCATGTCGGCGACAACAACATCCACTGGAACACCGCGCGCCTGCCGGACCCCGCCCTCGAAGCAGAGGTCGAGGCGGCGATTTACGAGCCGCTCGCCGCGCTTCAAGGCTCGGTCTCGGCCGAGCACGGCATCGGGCTGGAGAAGCGCGGCAAGCTCGGGCTCTCGCGCTCGACCGCCGAGATCGCGACGATGCGCGCGGTCAAGCGCGCGCTCGACCCAAGGAACATCCTCAATCCCGGCAAGATTCTCGCGAACCCCGCCGGGTGACGGGCCTCAGAACCCGACGCGGTCGCCGCCCTTCAGCGACAGCATCTCGCGGGCATCGTCCGGCGTCGCGACCTCGAGCCCCAGCCCTTCGATGATCCGGCGGACCTGGGCGACCTGCTCGGCGTTCGACTGCGCGAGCCGGCCCGGGCCTGCCCAGAGGCTGTCCTCGAGCCCGACGCGGACGTTGCCGCCCATCGCCGCCGCCATCGCCGCGATGTTCATCTGATTGCGCCCGGCGCCCAGCACCGACCAGCGGTACTGGTCACCGAACAGCCGATCGGCGGTACGCTTCATGTGCATCACGTCGTCCGGGTGCGAGCCGATGCCGCCCTGCAACCCGAACACGGTCTGGATGAACAGCGGCGCCTTCACCAGGCCGCGGTCGAAGAAGTATTTGAGATTGTAGAGGTGGGCGGTGTCGTAGCACTCGAACTCGAATCGTGTGTCGTTGCCGGCGCAGGTGGTGAGGATGTGCTCGATCTGCCCGAACGAGTTGCGGAAGATGATGTCCTTGTTGGCCAGATACGTCCGCTCCCATTCGTGCTCGAGATCCTTGAAGCGGTCGAGCATCCCGAACAGGCCGAAGTTCATCGAGCCGAGGTTGAGCGAGGCGATCTCCGGCTTGAAGGTCGCGGCCGGGCGCACGCGCTCCTCGATGGTCATCGTCGGCGCGCCGCCGGTGGTGATGTTCACCACGCAGCTCGAGCGCTGCTTGATGACAGGCAGGAACTTGGCGAAGGCCTCCGGCGTCTGGTCGGGCTCGCCGGTTTGCGGGTTGCGGGCGTGCAAGTGGACGATGGCCGCGCCTGCCTCCGCCGCGCCGATTGCGGCGTCGGCGATCTCCTCCGGCGTCACCGGCAGGTAGGGCGACATGCTCGGCGTATGGATCGCGCCGGTGACGGCGCAGGTGATGATGACTTTTCGCGCGCGCGCCATGGCAGCGTCCGTCCCTGTCTGTTCGCGGACCGCTCCGGGCCCTTCGCTGCGATGGTAGCGCTGCCGCCCCGTGCGGGCCAAGCCTCGCTGAGCAAGCCTCGCTGAGCAAGCCTCGCTAAGCAAGCCTCGCCGAGCCGAGCGGGGGGATCGGCCCGCACTCAAGCCGGGCGCGATCCGGCCGCCGGCCGTCTCAGCCGGCGCCAGCCCATCGCCACGCCCGAGCCCGCGATCACCGATCCGGCCGCGAGCAGCAGCAGCATGACCCCGTCCCAGGCGGGCCGGTGGCGCAGGAGGATGCCGAGATCGAGGGTGTGCAGCAAGTCGAAGCCCCAGCGCTCGACGCGGCCCGACCGGTCGAGCCGGTTCAGGATCTCGCCGGTCTCGGGATCGATGTGGAACCACGTCGCCGCCGGGTCGTCGAACACCACCCGGAGCACCGGCAGGCGCCGGGCGCGGTGGTGCGAGGTCCAGTAGAAGTCCTCGCGCTCGAGCCGAGAGGTCGTCATCGATCGAGCCTCCGGGACCAGGCGGCGCGCGGCGGCGTCCAGCTGGTCGGGCGCGACCGGCGCCGTTCCGCAGCAGGCGATCTCCAGTCCGTCGCGGCAGGCGATCACCGCGAGCGGCGCACCGCCGAGCCAGGTGAACCGCACCTCCGCCGCGTCCGTGCAGGCGCGCTGGCGGATCGCGGCGCGGTCGAGCCCGGTGCGGGCGCCGGGTGCGTCGGCGTAGCGTTCGAGCATCGCCTGCGACGGGCTGGAGGAGGAGAACCAGCGGTTCGGGTTCATCGAGAGCCAGCCGCTGACGATGAAGCTCAACAGAGCGAGCCCGCCGATCAGGCCGCCGAGATGATGCCAGCGCGCGAGGCCGCGATAGGGCGTCACCGCGCCGGAGCGATAGCGTCGGGCGATCCGGATCCGCAGGAGCCCGAGCACGAACCCGGTGACGGCCCCGACCATCGCGATCCCCGAGACCCACACGATCACCGTGCGCCACAGCGCCGCCTGCGCCCGCAGCGGCGCGACGTAGAGCCAGTGCGGGACGGCGCCGAACCAGTTCCAGAACCGCTCGTGCGCCGTGGTGTCGAGCACCACGGCACCGGTCGGCTGCGAGACGTAGAGCTCGGTGCCGTCCGCATCGCCGAGCGCGATGCGGTGGAGCGGGCGCACCGCATCGTAGCGCTGGTGCACCGTCCACAGATCGTAGGCGAGCGTGTCGCGGTAGGCCGGGCGCAGGCTGCGCGGATCGTGGCCGGCGATAGCGAGGGCCTCGTCCGGCGACGCGGGGCCGATCGCCCGGCCGTCGACCGCGGAGACGGCGCGGCGGGACCCGTCCCAACGCGCGACCCGGTAGACCGGCTCGGCCCCCCGCATCGACAGGCTCAGCGCCCGGGGAAAGCCGGGCTCGTCGGCCAATGCCGCGTCCGGCGAGACCCGCACCGCGTCCCAGGCGATCGCGGGCAGCCCGGCCCGGCGCTCGGGCTCGGTCAGCGACGGGTAGGCGACGTACATCATCACCACGCCGCTCACGAACCACGTCGTGAAGAACAGCCCCGTGACGATGCCGAGCCAGCGATGGCCGAGATGCAGCCACCGCTTCCCCGTCTTGCCAAGCTTAGCGAGCTTGGCGAGCATGCGCGCCGTGGGGGCCATCTCAGAACGCCGTCGTGAAGGCGACCTCGAACGAGCGCGGTCGCCCGAGGAGCCAGTTTGTGCCGACCCCGTCCACCGCGTTTCCGCTGATCGCGTAGACCTTGTCGAACAGGTTGAAGACGCGGAAGGACAGGCGCGAGGCCGGCGTGACCTGATGGTCGAGGCCGAGGTTGACCAGCCCGTAGGCCGGGCGTCGCGCGGTGTTGCCGAAATCGCTGAACACCTCGCCGACGTACTGGAACCCGACCCGTGCTTCCCAGGCCGGCGCGAAGGCGTAATTGAGCCAGAGGTTGGCGACCCGCTCGGGCACGTCGATCGGCCGGTTGCCGGCGTACGAAATCGTCGCGCCGTTCACGGCCTGGTCGAAGGAGTCGTACTGCGCGTGCAGCAGGGCGAGGTTCGCGTCGACCCGCCAGAGCGGCGTGACCTGCAGCGAGAGCGCCGCCTCGACCCCGTAGGAGGATTGCCGGCCGACCTGCGTCGAGACGTTCGGCTGGCCCGGCACCGCCGAGATCAGGTTGTCCTTGACGATGCGGTAGCCGGCGAGCGTCCACTCGCCTCGGCCGTCCCAGAACACGCCCTTGGCGCCGAGCTCGACCTGCTCGCCGGTGGAGAGCTTGAAGCCGGCCAGCGATTGCGACAGCGTGATCAGGCTGTTCACCGGGTCCGTGGCGGTGGCGACCTGCGCATAGAGCGCGGTGTCCGGCGTCGGGTTGAACACCAGCCCGAAGCGGTAGCCGAGGCCCTGGAAGGACTTCTCGAACTGCGCGTTGCTCATCAGGTTCTCGCGCTGCAGGGTCGAGGCATCGAACCGGACGCCGGACAGGAACGAGAGCTGGTCGGTGAGGATCAGCCGGTCCTCGGCGAAGACCGAGGCCTGGTCGGTGCTCGTCGCGTAGGCCGGGCTGGCGCGGCCGTTCAGCGGGAACGAGCCCGGGTCGTAATCCGTCAGCGGGACGCTGGTGACGAGGCCCGATCCGACGGTCGAGAAGTTGTTGGTGTGCCGAAAGTCGATGTGGTTCACGTCGAAGCCGGCCAGGAACGCGTTGCGGAAGCCGAACAGCGTGCCCTTGAACGCGGCGTCGAACCGGTTCCCGAGCTGTTCCTGCTGGTGGTAGATTTCGGTGTAGTCGCTCCGGTCGACCAATCGCGTCGATCGGTTGAAGCTGTAGGTCTCGACGTCGAGCCAGTGGCGCCTGCTCTGCAGCCGGTAGGCGGTGTTGCGCACCGTGATGTCGGCGGTGGGCGTCCACTCCGTCTTGAGCTGGGTCCAGTTGTCCGCCCAGGTGATCTTGGCGTCGCGGACGTTGTAGTTCTTGAACCGGATGAAATCCGGGATGCGCCCGTGGACCAGCGGCGTGCCCCAGTAGCGCGCCGGCTCCTGATAGCCGAGGTCGTGGCTCAGGGTGAAGGCGAGGTCGGGCGTGGCCTGGAGCAGGATCGCGCCCGAGACCGCGAGGTTGCGGAAGTCGCCGTCCGGGCTGATCCAGCCGCCGGCGCGGTTGCCGCTGACGTTGAGGCGATAGGCCACCGCGTCGCCGATCGGGCCGCCGGAATCGAGGGCGAGCCGCGCGATCCCGTCCGATCCGACGCCGGCCCGCACCACGTTGATGGGCGTGAAGGTCGGCTTCTTCGTCACCACGTTGATGACGCCGCCGATCGCCCCGTCGCCGTAGAGCACGGAGGCCGGCCCGCGCAGCACCTCGATGCGCTCGACGTTCCAGGTGTCGAACGGGAAGGTCACCGTGTTGGCGCCGACGAACAGCCGCGTGCCGTCGTAGAGCTGCTGGATCGAGTTCGGCCCCGAGAACCCGCGGCTGGTGAAGGCGCCGTTGCCGTTGCCCGGCGAGGCGATGGTGGTGATGCCGGTGGCGTTCTGCGTCACGGCGTCCGCGATCGTGTCCTGGCCGCGCAGCCGCGCGGTCTCGCCGGAGATGACGTCGACGCTGCCGGGGGTCTCCAGGGGCGTGAGGCCGAGGCGGCTCGCGCCGCGGTCGGGCGTGCGCAGGTTGAGGCCGACGGGCGCGGCGCGGCTCAAGCCGACGCCGTCGCCCGCGACCGTGAGGGTGTCGAGCACGACGCTCGCCGATTCGCCGGCGATCGGCTGGGCGCCGGCCTCTCGCGGCGGAGCGAAGATGACGAGCGCCGTGCCGGCGAGGAGCGGGCAGCGCATCGCGCGCCCGAGGGAACGAGCGGTTTGCAGAAGAACGAGCATGGATCGGATTCGGCTCTATCGGCGCGACGCGACGGCCTGCCCGACCCTCGATCTACATCGAATGTAACAATGTTACAACTAGGCGATCGGCCGAACGTGGCTCGGCCGCCGGCGCACGGAAGCCGGGCGGCTTCCTGTGCGTCGTTCGGCGCGGGTCTCGCGGTCGGCAAGGGCATGGAAGGGACGTGCGGACGCGTGTGGTGGCACGTCACCGCGAACGAGGCCGCCCCGCATGCGCCGCGCGGGCCCATGCGTCTTGACACCCGCCGAGGCACCCCGCCCGACGCGTTTCGCGTGTGACCACGACTGACGGCAGGTCTCCTGGCTCGCGGGTCGCTGCCCCTCATCGTCTTCCCAGGTGCCGTGACCCAGTGACGTTTTGATGGAGGCTCGCCGCTTACAGTTGCGGGGGCAGCCGCGGCATCGGAAAGGCTCCTCGGAGCCTCGTCCTCACCGCGTTCCCTTTTGATCCCCGGGGGGAACCGTCCGCGCCAAGTGGCTTCCGCGGTCCCGAAGAGTCAACGGCCGGAATCACGCTCCTGTGAAGTGTGACCCGGCGGCGACAGTGACGGCGCGCATGGTGGCGCTAGGTCGAGACATGCGATCCGTCCTGCGCCGACGCCTCGATGACGACGTTCGGCGGCAAGGTTCCTCCGGCGCCGCTGAGGACGGAGCCGAGGTCGCCCGGCAGGGCGGTCTCCTCGGTCAGCTCCGCCGGCTCGCCGCCGGCCGCGTGCTCGTCCGCCACCAGGGCGACCGCGCCCGGTGCGATCAGGCCGAGGCCCGCTGCGTGCCGGGCGATGGCGGTGCTGTCTGCGGCGATGACGAGGTGGCTCCCGGCGGCCGCGACGACCTGCGCCAGCGCCTCGATCTCGCGGATGCGGTCGGCGTCGCGCGACACGTTGCGGATGTAGACCGCCTTCACCCGGCCCGGATGGTCGGCGACGATCCGGCCGTAGACCTCCGGGTCGTGCTGCCCGCTGTCGCCGATCAGCACGAAGGGCAGGTCGCGATACAGCGACAGCATGTGGACGATCAGGGCGCGCTTGTGATCTTCCGCCCGGCGGGGGAGGGGGTGCTTCCACGACAGGCCCCATTCGCGCAGGAACAGGATCGGGCCCACTGGGATGCCGTGGATCGTGAAGAACTCCGACAGCATCTCGTACAGGCCCCACGGCGCGCGCGAGACGTAGAGCATCGGGTTGGCCTCGATGCCGTCCGGGCCGACGTAGAGGGCCCGGTAGAGCGCGGCGACGCCGGGGAAGGCGACGCGGTTCTCGGCATCCTCCACGAACAGCCGCCACAGCATCTTGGCCTTGTTGGCGACGCCCGTGCGCATCACCGTGTCGTCGATGTCGCTGACGACGACGCAACCGGTGGCGCCCGGCGGCACGAACACCTGCCCCCGCGCCCGCACCGGCGGCTCCGCCTCGAGCGTGAGGTCGACGTCGTGCCAGCCATGGTCGCCCGCGGGCAACGCCTCCGGGCTGAGATGGACGCGGAAGTAGCCGTCGCGGTCGGTCTCGACCCGCGTCTGCGCGCCGCCGAAGCGGGCGGTGACGGCGGCGTCCTTCAGCGCCCGCCGCGCGATCCGCCGGGCGATGTCCCGCAGCTGCGCGCGCAGGCTCTCGTCGCCCGGTGCCGTATCGGGGTGGGACTGGCGGAAGATGCGGCCGATCAGGAAGATCTCGTCGGCGGAGCCGTAGCCGCGATAGGGCTCGATGACGATGCCGCCGCGCCCCTGCGCCCGGCGGACCGGGCGGGCGACGAGCTTCAGCGCCCGGACCGCGCCCTTCCTCCAACGCCGCAAACGCACTCCCATCGCCGATCGCCCGCTTCCGTCGCCCGAGCCGGTCAACGCCGCAAGCGGCGGATCGGAGCCCTCACGGCTGCACCTCCGGTGCGCCGTCGGGGCCGGAGGGCTCGTCCATCAGCGGATGCAGGTCGCGGACCATGCTCTTCAGGCGGTCGTCGAGGACGTGCGTGTAGATCTGCGTCGTCGAGATGTCGGCGTGGCCGAGCAGCTCCTGCACGATCCGCAGGTCGGCGCCGTTGTGCAGCAGATGGCTGGCGAAGGCGTGGCGCAGCACGTGCGGGCTGACCTTGTCGGCGCGCAGGCTCGCGGCCTCCGCCGCCGCCTTCAGGTCGCGGGCGAAGGCCTGCCGGGTGAGATGGCCGCTCTCGCTGTCGGCGGGAAACAGCCACGGCGCGTCGCTCGGCGACGCGGCGAGGTGCCGGCGCATCGCGTCGCGCGCCAGCTCGGTGAGTGGCACGAGCCGTTCGCGCCCACCCTTTCCTCGCACCACGAGGTAGCGCTCGCGGGTCGAGGCGGCCGAGCGCGGAAGCGCGATCAGCTCGGAGACGCGCAGGCCCGTGGCGTAGAGCAGCTCGAGCAGGCACAGCATCCGCTGCGCCCGTCGCGCCTGGCCCGGCGCCTCGGCCTCGACCGCCGCATCGACCTGCGCGCGCGCCGTCGCGAGCAGCCGGTCGACTTCGGCGACCGACAGCACCTTCGGCAGCGCGCGGCCGCGGCGCGGGCCGGTGAGCGGCGCGCTCGGATCGGATTCGGCCAGCCCTTCCGCGTAGAGGAACTTGTGGAAGCCGCGGATGCAGGAGAGCCGCCGGGCGGCGGAGGCCGGCTTCAGGCCACGCGGCTCGAGGGAGGCGACGTAGGCGCGGAGGTCCGCCGCCTCGATCTCGGCGAGGTCGAGGCCCTCGTCGGCGAGGTGACCGAAGTAGTCGTCGAGATCGCGCCGGTAGGCTTCGAGGGTGTTCTTCGCCGCTCCGCGCTCGGCGGCCAGCATGTCGAGGTAGGCCGCGATCTCGGGCGGCGTCCGCCGCTCGGCCTCGGGCGGACGCTCCTCCCTCACCGGCCGCCCGGCTGGAGCTTCGAGGCGGGGATGGTCACGCTCATTTCCCGCGGCGTCGGCGTCACGAAGGTCGCGAGCGCGAACATGCCGGCGAAGACGAGGCCGGCCAGGATCGCGAGGGTGGCGAAGAAACGGAATAGGGTCGGCACAGCGGTCGAACCTCGGGGCACGCGGACGCGATGGAGCAGGGCGCAGCGGGGACTTAAGTTTTGCGCCGCGGCGACCCGGGTTGCACCATGCCGCCGCCGCGCTGGCAAGGCCCGGAAGGCCACATCCTGCGCTCGTCTCGCCGCGACGACGGGCCGGCGCATCGGGCCGGCTCCACGCCGTCTCCGGGCCCTTTCCGAGATTTCAGGGGGCGGCGGCCGCGGGCCCGACCGCATGGGTGATAACCCCGCAGACTTGGTATAAGACCCGGGACACCGCCGCACCCGCTTCCAGCCCCGTCGCCGACCCGCCCTTTGCCGTCCATGCCGAGCCCCGCCCGATGACTACGCCCGAGCCGATGGGCGATCCGATCGAAGCGCGCCTGCGCCGGGCCCTCGGCTCGCGCTCGATCGTGCTCGTCGGCCTGATGGGAGCGGGCAAGAGCACCGTCGGCCGCCGCCTCGCGAGCCGGCTCGGCCTGATCTTCAAGGACGCCGACATCGAGATCGAGGCGGCCGCCGGCCTGACCATCCCCGACATCTTCGCGATCTACGGCGAGCCGAGCTTTCGCGACGGCGAGGAGCGCGTGATCTCGCGCCTGCTGCGGGCGGGGCCTCTGGTCCTGGCCACCGGCGGCGGCGCGTTCATGCGCGAGTCGACCCGCGCGCGGATCGCGGAATCGGGCGTGTCGGTCTGGCTCAAGGCCGAGCTCGACGTGCTGATGCGGCGGGTGCGCAAGCGCGGCAACCGCCCGCTGCTCCAGACCGAGGATCCCGAGCGGACCATGCGCGACCTGATGGACCTGCGCCATCCGGTCTATGCCGCCTCCGACGTGACCGCGCTGTCCCGCGACGTCGCCCACGACCGCGTCGTGCAGGACGTGCTCGAAGCCCTCGACGCCTACCTCAACCCGCCGGACGAGAGCCGCGCGGTCGCCGCGCAGTGAAGCTGTCATGACCGAGCCCCTCGCCGTCCACGTCCCCCTCGACCAGGGCCGCGACTACGACATCCTGATCGGGCGCGGCCTCATCGCCGGCGCCGGCGCGCGCGTGGCGGCGCTGGGCGGCAAGGCGGCGGTGATCGTCAGCGACGAGACCGTCGCGGCGCTCTACGGCGACGCCCTGCGGAGGAGCCTGGAGGAAGCGGGCCTGCGCTCCGCATCCGTCGCGGTGGCGCCGGGCGAGGCCTCGAAATCCTACGCGACCTACGCGTCGGTCTGCGACGGCCTGCTCGCCCACAAGGTCGAGCGCGGCGACATCGTGGTCGCCCTCGGCGGCGGCGTCGTCGGCGATCTCGCGGGCTTCGCCGCGGCGACCCTGCGGCGCGGCGTGCGCTTCGTGCAGGTGCCGACGAGCCTGCTCGCCCAGGTCGATTCCTCGGTCGGCGGCAAGACCGGGATCAATTCGCCGCTCGGCAAGAACCTGATCGGCGCCTTCCACCAGCCCCGCCTCGTGCTCGCCGACACCGCGACCCTCGACACGCTCTCGGAGCGCGAGATGCGGGCGGGCTACGCCGAGGTCGCCAAGTACGGGCTGATCGGCGATGCCGGCTTCTTCGACTGGTGCGAGGCCCATTGGCGCGGGATCTTCTCCGGCGGGCCGGAGCGCGACGAGGCGGTGGCGATCTGCTGCCGCGCCAAGGCCGGCGTCGTCGTCCGCGACGAGCGCGAGGACGGCGAGCGCGCCCTCTTGAATCTCGGCCACACCTTCGGCCACGCGCTGGAACGGCTCACCGGCTACGAGTCGGCCCGCCTCGTCCACGGCGAGGGCGTCGCGATCGGGCTGGCGCTGGCGTTCCGCTTCTCGGCCCGTCTCGGCCTGTGCGCGGGCCAGGATGCAGGCCGCGTCGCCAACCACCTCGCGCTCGCCGGTCTGCCGACCACCCTCCAGGCCGTGCCCGGCGGCTGCGGCGACGCCGACGCGCTGCTCGACGCGATGGCGCAGGACAAGAAGGTGAAGGACGGCGCGCTGACCTTCATCCTCGCCCGCGGCATCGGCCGGAGCTTCATCGCGCCGGGAATCGAGCGGGACGCGGTGCGCGCCTTCCTGCAGGACGAGTTGCGGGCCGGCTGAGCCCGACCCGCATTAACCGCGGCGGAACCTCGCGGCCCTATCGTCGCCGCGCTGGCGCTCGGCCAGGATGCGAGTCGGACCATGGGCGCGTCGGAGGGTATCAGCGCGTCGGAGCGCTTCGCGGCCAGCCTGCGGGAACGTCTCGCCGACGATGCCGGCCTGCTCCGCTTCGCGCGCCTGGCCGCCGCGTTCCTGGTTCCGACGATCCTGGCGCTGGCCTACCTTGCCTTCGGCACCGGTCCCGATCCGCGCCACAACTGGCTCGGCGACGTGATGGGCAGCGATCTCGCCCAGGTCTGGGTGGTCGGCCGGACGGCGCTGGGCGGACGCGCGACGGAGGCCTACGACCTGCCGGTGCACCTGCAGAACCTCGCTGCGGCCTTCGGGCCGGAATGCCGGTTCGCGTGGCATTACCCGCCGGTGTTCCTGCTGGCGGCGTCCCCCCTCGCATTGCTGAGCCCGCAAGGAGCCTTCCTCGTCTGGATCACCCTCTCGCTCGCGATCTTCGCCGCTGCGCTCCACCGTGCGACCGGGCGGCCCGACGCGGTGCTGATCGGGCTCGCGCATCCGCTGGTGCTCTGCAATCTCGCCTACGGCCAGAACGGCCTCGTCACCGCCGGATTGCTGACGCTCGGAGCGATGCTGGTCGACGGGCGGCCCTGGCTCGCCGGTCTCTGCTTCGGGCTCGTCGCCTACAAGCCGCAACTCGCAGCGCTGGCGCCGTTCCTGCTGCTCATGACGGGCCGCCGACAGGCGCTCGCCGCCTGCCTCGCCACGGCGCTGGCCCTGTGCCTCGCCTCGGTCGTCCTGTTCGGGCTCGCGCCGTGGCAGGCTTTTGCCGCGAGCCTGTCGGAGACCAACCGGATCATCCTGCAGGAGGCCGGCGCCGGCCTCGATCTCAATGCCAGCGCCTTCGGCGCGGTCCGGCTGGCCGGCGGCTCGTTCGTAGCGGCCTGGACGCTGCAGGTCGGCGCGAGCCTCGCGGCGCTCGCGGTCGCCTGGCGGGTCTGGGCCGGCAACGGCGACCTCGGGCTGCGGGCCGCGACGCTGCTCGCCGCGGCTCCGATGGTCTCGCCCTACGTGCCGGTCTACGACCTCGTCCCTCTGGTTCCGGCGACGATCCTTCTCGCGATCGCCGCCCACCGCGCCGGCGGCCTGCACGACCGCGAGCGGGCCTTGATGCTCGCCGCCCCCTTCGTCGCGCTGGTGCGCCCGGCGATGGCGGCGACGAGCCTCCCCTTCGGCTTCCTCCTCGGCCTCGCGACGCTCGCCTGCATCGCCGCGCGGGCGCTGCCGCGCCCCGTGCCGCGCCTGGGACCGGCGGTGCCGGCCAAATCCTGACCCTGCGCGCCCGGCGATAGGGCAATCCGGCGCCGAATCCCCTATGAGGGATGTCGCCGTCGCGCCTCGATCCCGAGCCTGCCGCGACGGCATGAGCTCGAAAACCCGGCGCGATGGAAACCCACACCGACCTCTGGCTGGCCGCGAGCATCGTCGTGATCTCGCTGCTGCTCTCGGCCTTCTTCGCGGGCGCGGAGACAGCCTTCACCGCCGCGTCCCGCGCGCGGATGCATTCCCTGGAGGAGGCGGGGGATGCGCGGGCGGGCATCGTCAACCGCATCCTGGCGATCCGCGAGCGCTTCATCGGCGCGATGCTGATCGGCTACAACATCGTCGCGATCGGCGCCTCCGCCTTCATGACGAGCGTGCTGACCGCGGTCTTTGGCAAGAGCGGCGTCATCTACGCCACCGTCGGCATGTCAGTGCTGGTGATCGTCTTCGCCGAGGTGCTGCCGAAGACGCTCGCCATCTCGAAGCCCGACAAGGCGGCCCTGATGATGGCCCGCCCCGTCGCCTTCGCGGTCGCGGTGATGGGCCCGGCGGCGCTCGCGATCGAGAGCCTGGTGCGGCTGATGCTGCGCCCGTTCGGCGTCACGATCGGCGACCACCAGTCGATCCTGTCACCGACCGAGGAGATCCGCGGGCAGGTCGCGCTGCTGCACCGCGAGGGCGGGGTGGCCAAGGCCGAGCGCGACATGCTCGGCGGCCTGCTCGACCTCAACGACCTCTCGGTCTCCGAGGTGATGGTCCACCGCACCAAGATGCGGATCATCAACGCCGACCTGCCCTCCGAGGAGATCGTGCGCGAGGTGCTGGCCTCGCCCTACACACGGATGCCGCTGTGGCGCGGCACCACGGAGAACGTCGTCGGCGTGCTGCATGCCAAGGACCTGCTCCGGGCGCTCGACGCGGCCGGCGGCGACGCGTCCGGCCTCAAGGTCGAGGCGCTGGCGCTCGAGACCTGGTTCGTGCCGGACACCACCAGCCTGCGCGACCAGCTCAAGGCCTTCCTCTCGAAGAAGACCCACTTCGCCCTCGTCGTCGACGAGTACGGCGAGGTGATGGGCCTCATCACCCTGGAGGACATCCTCGAGGAGATCGTCGGCGACATCGCCGACGAGCACGACGTCACCGTCTCGGGCGTGCGGCCGCAGGGCGACGGCTCGGTCAACGCCGACGGCGGCGTGCCGATCCGCGACCTCAATCGGGCGATGGACTGGAACCTGCCGGACGAGGAGGCGACCACCATCGCCGGGCTCGTCATCCACGAGGCGCGCGCCATCCCCGACCAGGGAACCGCCTTCAACTTCCACGGCTTCCGCTTCCAGGTCCTGCGCAAGGCGAAGAATCGCATCACGACCCTGCGGATCACGCCGCTGGAGCCGACGGGGAGCAAGCGTGGCGACGGATGAAGGATTTGGCCCGTCATCCCGATAACCTATGTTATGGAGTTTTGATATCAGTCAGGTCTGATGCGGGCGTTTAGATGTTGTTTATGCTCTAGTTTGATGTTGTGCTCAGTCTCGGGTGCCGTATCACAGGTGTGGTCTCGGCCATCGGAGTGATCGTCGGGAGACGTCAAGCGGACCATGCGTCTCGACATCGCGACCCTTCTACTGGTGACCTTCGTCCTCACGTTCCTCGTGGGCGTGCTCTTCGTGCTGTCGTGGGTCCAGGCACGTCGGACGCACGCTCTGGCGATCTGGGGCGTCGCGCACCTCGTCGGCGCGATCGCCTCCGGCGGGCTGGCCCTGCGCGGCACGATCCCCGACTGGCTCTCCATCGGCGTCGCCAACGCGATGATGATCGCCGCCTACGGTCTGATCTGGAGCGGCGTGCGGGCTTTCGAGGGGCGGAGCCTGCGCCTGTCGATCGCGATCCTGAGCGGCGGCGCCTTCGCGGCGGCCTGCCTCGTCCCGGCGTTCTACGGCTCGATCGCGGCGCGGGTCGTCCTCGCCTCGTCGATCGCAACCTTCTTCTGCGCGGCGAGCGCCTACGAGATCTGGCGCGGCCGGGCGGAACGGCTGGTCTCGCGCTACCCCGCGATGATCCTGCTGTGCATCTGCTACGCGGTTCGGATCCCCGCAGCCTTCCTCGCCCCCCTGCCGACCAGCCCAGACGCCCTGCAATCGCGCTGGGTCGCGATCCTGTGCTTTGCCGCGATGCTGTTCACGATCGCCATCGCCTTCACCTTCATGGCGCTGACCAAGGAGCGGGCCGAGCGGGCACAGCGGCTCGCCGCATCGGTCGATCCGCTGACCGGCATCGCCAACCGCCGCGCCTTCGTGCTGGAGGCCGAGGCGATGCTGGCGCGGCCCTCGCCGAGCGCGCTGCTGCTGTTCGACCTCGATCACTTCAAGCGTGTGAACGACACCTACGGCCACGCGGTCGGCGACGGGGTGTTGGTCGGTTTCTGCGCCCTGGGGCGGGCCTTGCTGCCGGGCGATCGCGCGTTCGGCCGGCTCGGTGGCGAGGAGTTCGCGTGCCTGATCCCGGCCCAGACCCCGGAGGCCGCCCGGCGCGAGGCGGTCCGCTTCGGCCGCGCCTTCGCCGCCCTGCGCCTGCCGACGCTGCCGCACCTCGAGGTCAGCTGCAGCATCGGCGTGGCGGTGAGCACGCCGGGACATGAGCGTTTCGACGACCTGATGCGCCGGGCCGACCTCGCGCTCTACCGCGCCAAGCGCAACGGCCGCAGCCGGACGGAACTGGCCGAGGCGGACGGTCCGGATGCGCAGGCCGCCCGAAACCGGCGACTGCCTTGGCCTCAGGCAGCCGAGTAGGCTGCGGCCCCCAGGCGTGCGCGGGCAGCCGCGTATTCGCGCGCGAGCCGTGCGACTACGTCCGCCACGGGCGGCGCGTCCGCGATCGTCCCGACGCCCTGGCCGGCACCCCACACGTCGCGCCACGGCTTCGCCCGGCTGCTGCCGAAGTTCATCGCGCTCTTGTCGACATCCGGCAGGCTCTCGGGATCGAGCCCGGCGGCGCGGATGCTGGGGCTCAGGTAGTTTCCGGGCACGCCGGTGAAGAACGGGGTGTAGAGGATGTCGGCGGCCGCGCTTTCCGCGATCATCGCCTTGTAGCCGTCGGCGGCGTTGGCCTCCGCCGTCGCGATGAAGCGCGTGCCCATGTAGGCGAGGTCGGCGCCCATCGCCTGCGCGGCGAGGATCGCGCTGCCGGTGGTGATCGCCCCCGACAGGATGATCGGCCCGTCGTAGAAGCGCCGCACCTCGCCGAGCAGGGCGAACGGGCTCAGCGTGCCGGCATGCCCGCCCGCGCCGGCGCAGACCAGGATCAGCCCGTCGACGCCGGCCTCCAGCGCCTTCTCCGCGTGCCGGACGGTGGTGACGTCGTGGAACACCACGCCGCCGTAGCCGTGGATCGGCCGCACCACGGCGTCGGGCGCCCTGAGCGAGGTGATGACGATCGGGACCGCGTGGGCGACGCAGGCGGCGACGTCCCGGGCCAGCCGGTCGTTCGAGGCGTGGACGATCTGGTTGACCGCGAACGGCGCGATCCGCCGCGTCGGCTCGGCCGCCCGCGCCGCGGCGAGCGTGCCGGTGATGAGCGACAGCCAGGTGTCGAGGCGTTCGGCCGGCCGGGCATTCAGCGCGGGAAACGACCCGACGATGCCCGACAGGCACTGGGCGATCACGAGGTCGGGCCCTGACACGATGAACAGCGGCGCGGCGATCACCGGCAGGGCCAGCGTGCCGCGCAACGCCGGGGGCAGGCGTTCGTTCGATGCGGATTCGGTCATGCGCCCGGCCTCTCGATCGTCGCGGCGAGGATCAAGGGCCGGGCGGTCGCGCCGTCAAGGCTCCGATGCAGGTTTGCCGACGACATCGATGGACACGGGCGTCGGCCGTCGCCAGGCCGTGGCGCGGGTTGTGCAGCCCGGGGCCGAGGTGCAGGCTCGGTCGGAGCCGGTCCGGCCTCGCGCGGCGATCGCGCGTGCCGGCCGGCTCGAGGCCATGTCAGAGGGCCGAGACGGCCCGAACCCGGAGGATGCCGCTTGAGCGGGACGATCGACGACACGATTCTCGGCGTTCCCGAGGCGTTGCGCACGCATGTCGGCGCGATCAGGCCGATGGCCGAGCACAAGGTGCTCCCGCGGCTCGATCACTTCGCGCGCGATTTCATCGCGCTCTCGCCCTTCCTCGTGCTCGCCTCAATGGACGCGGAAGGCCGGGCCGACGCGAGCCCGCGCGGCGACGCTCCCGGCTTCGTCCGGATCCCCGACGACGCGACGTTGCTGATCCCGGACCGCCGCGGCAACAACCGCGTCGACAGCTTCGGCAACGTGCTCGGCAATCCCGGGGTCGGGCTGATCTTCTTCGTGCCGGGCATCGACGAGACGCTGCGGGTGAACGGGCGCGCGGCGCTGGTCACGTCGGCCGAGATGCTCGCGCCCCTGGTCGCCCAGGGCAAGGTCCCGGTGACGGGTCTGCGCGTCGCGGTGGAGGAGGTGTTCTTCCACTGCGCCAAGGCGCTGATGCGGGCCAAGCTGTGGTCGCCGGAGGCGCAGGTCGAGCGCAAGAGCTTCCCGAGCCTCGGGCGCATCCTCGCCGAGCAGACCGGCACCGCGAGCGTCGCCGATGCCGAGCGCTCGACCGAGGAGGCCTACCGCACCCGGCTCTACTGAGCATCGCGCGGGATCGCCGGAGGTCCCCGGCGATCCCGCCTCCCGTTCATTCGGCTTCGGGGGCGATCGGCTCCAGGCCGCCGACGTGGCGCTGGGCGTAGAGCGGCAGGCCGATCTGGCGGATCAGTTCCTGCTGGGTCTCGAGGAAGTCGATGTGGCCTTCCTCGTCCTCGGCCAGATCCTCGAACAGGCGCTTCGACACCCGGTCGTTGATCGAATCGCAGTACTTGGCGGCTTCGAGGTAGAGCGCGCGGGCCTCGCATTCGGCGGCGAGATCGCAGGCGATGATCTCCTCGACGTTCTGGCCGATCCGCAGGGGATCGAGCTCCTGGAGGTTGGGGAAGCCGTCGAGGAACAGGATCCGGTCGACGAACCGGTCCGCGTGGTTCATCTCCTCGATCGATTCCTTGCGCCAGAACTTGGCGAGGTCGATGTAGCCCCAGTCGTTGAGCATCCGGAAGTGGAGCCAGTACTGGCTCACAGCGGTCAGCTCGCTGCGCAAGCCGCGGTTGAGATACTCAATGACCTTGATGTCGCCCTTCATGAAACCCGTTCTCCCCTTGGCCGTGCGAGGGAAAAGCCGGGCTACGCCTCAGGCGGCGATCCCCTCCTCTGCAGGCTGGACCTTTCCCAAACTGCAGCCGGTTGCGCAACCCGTCGCGCAGGCATGGGCGTCCTGTCCCGCCTCGAGCGCCGCGGCGGCGAGGGCGTTCTGCATGATCGAGCGGATCGTGCGGGCGCAACGCCCGCATTTCGGGCTGCAGCCGAGGCAGGCGTAGACCTGGGCCGGCGTGCGCGGGCAGCCAGGACCCGGGCCGAGACACCCGCGCACGGCGCCATCCGAGAGGACGTTGCAGGAACAGACGATCATACGATCCAAAATCCGATGGCTGGAGGCTCGTTTCCTTCGACGCCCTCGAATCGTTCGAGAGCGCTCGCCGTGCGTCGTCCCGGTCCTCGACCGTCGCCAGTTTAGAACTCTTGAAAACTAAGCGTTTTCAACGTGTTAGCGAACGCCACATGCCATCCGGCACCGTATGGGTCAAGGCTCCGGCGATCACGAGCGCACGATCGGATCGCGTCGTCGCGTTTCGCGGCTCCCTATTGCGCCAGCTCCTTCAGCGCGAGCCGGATGAGAACCTTCGCCTCGGCGTCCTCGCCGCCAGCCTTCAAGGCAGCGGCGACCGCGGCCGAGGCCTGGAGCTGGGCGTAGCCGAGGTTGACCAGCGCCGAGATCGCGTCGGCGACGGGCTGGGGCGCGGAGCGGTTCTCGACCGCGCCCGACAGGGCGATGAGCGCCGGATCGATCGGCGCGAAGGCCGGCGCCTTGTCCTTGAGTTCGGCCACCAGCCGGGCGGCCAGCCGCGGGCCGACGCCGGGCGCACGCGCGACGGCGGTCTTGTCGCCCATGGCGATCGCCGAGGCGAGCTGAGGCGGCTCCAGCACCGAGAGCAGCCCGAGGGCGACCTTGGAGCCGACGCCCTGCACGGTCTGGAGCAGGCGGAACCACTCGCGCTCGGCATCCGAGCGGAAGCCGTAGAGGCGGATCATGTCCTCGCGGACATGCGTCTCGATCGAAAGGACGGCCGGCTCGCCGGGCTTCGGCAGGCGCTGAAGCGTGCGCGCCGAGCAATGCACCTCGTACCCGACTCCCTGGACGTCGAGCAGGACGAAATCCCCGCCGTAGGAATCGACCACGCCCTTGAGCTTCCCGATCATGAGATCCCGATCATTCGCGCTGCCGCGTCCAGCGTGCCGTCCGCTGCCTACAGAATGCCGCGCATCCCCGCCATCCGGCGAAGCGTGGCGAGTCTTTCGGCAGGCCAGTCTTGAGAGCGGCCGAGCTTCGTGGGATCAGGGCAGGGAAACGGTCGGTTACAACCCAGGCGATCCCGATGCGCGGACCCTTGCTTCTCCTCGCCCTGGCACTCGCCCAGACGCTCGCCCTCTCGCCGGCGCGGGCCGCCGACACCGCGACTGCCCCCAGCGCCGACCCGACGCAGGTCCGGCCGGGCACCTACCGCCTCGATCCCGACCACGCCAAGATCACCTGGTCGCTGAGCCATCTCGGCTTCTCGACCTATTACGGGCAGATCACCGACGTCACCGGCGACGCGACCCTCGACCCCAAGGACGCGACCAAGATCCGGCTCAAGGTCACGATCGGCACCGACAGCATCACCGGCGTGAACCCGAAGCTCGACGCGCATCTCAAGGCGCCCGACTTCTTCGACACCGCGAAGTTCCCGAGCGCGACCTTCGCCGCCACCGCGGTCGAGGCGACGAGCCCGACCACGGCGCGCGTCACCGGCGACCTGACGCTGCGCGGCGTCACCAAGCCGGTCGCCTTCGACGCGACCTTCAACCAGGCCGGCATCCATCCCGTCGACAAGGCCTACACCGTCGGCTTCGACGGCCGCGCCGTGCTGAAGCGGTCGGACTTCGGCATCGACGCCTACCTGCCGATGCTCGGCGACGAGGTCGTCCTGCGCCTCGAAGGCGAGTTCAAGGCGGTGAACTGATCGGCCTCAGCCGAGCTTGGCCAACGCCGCCGCGATCCGCGCGGCGCCCGGCCCGGCCGCGCCGGGCGGCGGGTTGGCGCGCTTGAGCGCATGGGCGCCGCGATGGTTGACGTGGGTGATGGCGATGGCGAGCGCATCGGCCGCATCCGCCAGCTTGAACTCGGCCTTCGGCAGCAGGAAGCGCACCATCGCCTGAATCTGCGCCTTCTCGGCATGCCCCGAGCCGCAGACCGACTTCTTGATCAGGTTCGCCGCGTACTCGAACACCGGCACGCCGGCGAGCGCCGGCACCAGCAGGGCGATGGCGCGGGCGTGCCCGAGCTTGAGCGTCGCCTGCGCGTCCTTGTTGACGAAGGTCTCCTCGACCGAAACCTCGTCGGGCGAGAAGTCCCGCACGACCCGGGTGATGCCCTCGTGCAATTCGCGCAGGCGCAGCGCCAGCGGCAGGTCGCCGTCCGAGGTGACGACGCCGCAATCGACGTAGGCGAGCTTCGCCCCCGTCACCGTCACGACGCCCCAGCCGGTGCGGCGCAGGCCCGGATCGATGCCGAGGATGCGGATGGGCGTCATGAACCGGACCTTGGCCGCACGGCCGGAACGCCGTACCGGCTCTGTCTGAGCACATAGCGTGAACGAAGGGTTTCGCCAAACGGTCGCGGCTGGCCGACTTTCGAAACTGAGGCGATCGAACTACCGTCGGCTTCGCGGCGCGCCACGATGCGGGCCGAAACTGCGGGCGGGCTGGCGGATGAACACCCTCGATTGGCTGGTGCCGACCCTGGCCTTCCTCGCGCCGATGCCGCCGATGCGGCCGGAGCCGCCGAAACCGCTGCGCGGCAACGCCTGGGCGGCGGGCATGGTCATCGGCAGCGTCTGCCTGATGATGGTGCTGCCGATGTTCACGATCTGGAGCTTCTGGGGGCCGCACGATTCCTTCCAGGTCCGCTGCGAGGCCTCGGGCGGCCGCGTGCTGCAGGACCCGGCGATCGGGGTCGCGCCCTACCGCTGCGACCGCAGCGGGGCGGCCTCGCCCCGCTGACGCCCGCGCCCCGCGCCTCAGGCCTCGAGCTTGGCCACCAGCGCGTCGGACAGGGCGAAGTTGACGTAGACGTTCTGCACGTCGTCCTGGTCCTCGATCACCTCGACGAGGCGGATCAGCTTCTCGCCGGTCTCGTCGTCGACGTCGATCGTGTTCTGCGCCTTCCAGACGAGGCCGGTGCGGGTCGGCTCGCCGAAGCGCGCCTCCAGGGCCTTGGTGACCTCGCCGAAGGAGTCCTGCGCGCAGGTGATCTCGTGGCCGGATTCGTCGGAGCGCACGTCGTCGGCGCCGGCCTCGATCGCCGCCTCCAGCATCGTGTCGGCGTCGGCGACCGAGGCCGCGAAGCCGACCACCCCGACACGGTCGAACATGAACGCGACGGCGCCGGTCTCGGCGAGGCTCCCGCCGGACTTGGTGAAGGCCGAGCGCACGTCGGAGGCCGTGCGGTTGCGGTTGTCGGTCTGCGCCTCGACGATCAGCGCGGCGCCGCCCGGGCCGTAGCCTTCGTAGCGGATCTCCTCGTAGGTCTCCCCGTCGGCACCGGCCGCCTTCTTGATCGCCCGCTCGATGTTGTCCTTGGGCACGTTCTCGGCGCGGGCCGCGATGATCGCGGCGCGCAGGCGCGCGTTCATCGCCGGATCGGGCAGGCCGAGCTTGGCCGCCACCGTGATCTCGCGGGCGAGCTTCCCAAAGAGCTTCGAGCGGACGGCGTCCACCCGGCCCTTGCGGTGCATGATGTTCTTGAACTGGGAATGGCCGGCCATGGCGTCGCGCGTTCTTTGGGTCTTGGCGGCGGAGGGCTCGCGCCCTCGACGCCGCCGGGCGGGGATGCCGCGGTTTATACGCGCGTGCGGCGCGGGGAGGCAACGCGGGCGGCACACGGGAACGCGATCGGCCGACGACGGAAAGATCGGCGGCGACGGGCGTTCCCGAACCGCGGCCGACCGGCGCGCCGACGAGGACAGAATGCGAAAACAGGTTGAGCGGAAACGGACGGTCGTGGTCACGGGCGCCAGCGCCGGCGTCGGCCGGGCGGTCGCCTGCGAGTTCGCCCGGCATGGATGGAACGTCGGCCTGATAGCCCGCGGCGAGGCCGGCCTGCACGGGACGATCGAGGACGTGGTGCGGGCCGGCGGACGCCCGATGGCGTTCGCGGCCGACGTCGCCGACGCGGACGCGGTGAGCCAGGCGGCCGCCGAGGTCGTCGCGGCGTTCGGCGGTATCGACGTCTGGGTCAACAACGCGATGGTGACGGTCTACGCGCCCGTCCAGCAGACCTCCGCCGAGGAGTTCCGTCGCGTCACCGAGGTGACCTATCTCGGCCAGGTCCACGGCACGCTCGCCGCGCTCGAGCACATGGTGCCCAAGGATTCCGGCACCATCGTCCATATCGGCTCAGCCCTGGCCTACCGCTCGATCCCCCTGCAGGCGACCTATTGCGCGGCCAAGGCGGCGGTGCGCGGTTTCGTCGACTCGCTGCGCAGCGAATTGCTGCACGACGGCAGCAAGGTGCGGCTGACGATGGTGCAGCTGCCTGCGGTGAACACGCCGCAATTCGATTGGGCCCGCTCGGTGCTGCCGCGCAAGCTCGAGCCGGTGCCGCCGATCTACCAACCCGAGGCGATCGCCCGCCACGTCTACGCGGCTGCGCAGGCGGCGCCGCGCGAGCTTTGGATCGGGACGTCGGCCTGGAAGGCGATCGTCGGCAACATGGTGATCCCGGGCTGGATCGACGGGTATCTCGCCCGTCACGGATATCGCGGGGAGATGACCAGCGTGCGCGCCAACAAGCACCGAGCCGACAACCTCTACGAGCCGGTGGACACCGATCCCGGCGCCCATGGCCGTTTCGACGACCGCGCCGTCGGCCACGTCGCCGCCGCCGACCCGAAATGGCTGAAGCTCGGGCTTGCCGCGGCACTGGGTCTCGTCGCGGGGACGACGCTGTTCGCGACGGAAGCGCAGGGGCGGCACGATGCGCGCCGGCAGTCGGCCGGGCGCCGGCTCGCCCGTCGCGACTGACGGGTCAGACGCTCTCGTGCCACTCCCTCAGGCCCGCGAGCGTCACCACCCCGTCCGCCCACGCGAACCCGAAGACGTGCCGGTGCGGATGCCCCGGCTCGCCGAGATCCGACACCGCCGAGAACGCGCCGTCGAGGCGGTGGCTCTCGGTGTAGCGGCTGCGGGTCGCCAGCACCGGCAGGCCGGCATCGAGCGCCGAGCGGATGCCGGCGGCGGAATCCTCGAACGCGATCGCCTCCGACGGCGCGATGCCGAGGCGTTGCACCGCGAGATCGAAGATGTCGGAGGCCGGCTTCTTGCGGGCGGCCTCGTCGCCCGAGGCGATCACGTCGAAGGGGCGGTCGCCGGCCGGAAAGTTGACGGCAAGGAGCGTGTCCACGTTGGCGCGGGTGGTGGTCGTCGCGATCGCGAGCCGGACGTCGCCCGCCCGCGCCTCGGCGATCAGCCTCGCGACGCCTGGGCGGAGCGCGAGCGCGCCCTCCGCGACGAGGCCACCGTAGATCGCGGTCTTGCGGGTGTGGATCTCCGGCATGCGCGCTCGCAGGCCCGCGGCATCGCCGTGGCGGGTCGCGACGTAGTGGGCGAGCCGCTCCTTCCCGCCCATCACCGTCAGCAGGTCGGCGTAGCACGCCGGGTCCCAGTGCCAGGGCAGGCCGAGCTCGGAGAAGGCGTGATTGAAGGCCTGGCGATGCAGGTCCTCGGTCTCGGCCAGCGTCCCGTCGACGTCGAAGATCAGCGCCTTCAGCATGAGTTCGCCATCAGCATCGGATCGCCCGGCCGCGCGCCGCCTCGGCGCCGGCGCGGATCGCGGCGATCCGCTTGGCGTAGCGGTCGGGGCCGTCCTTGAACACCGCGTTGCCGGCGACGAACACGTTGGCGCCGGCGGCCGTCGCACGGCCGACCGTCTCGGCGTCGATGCCGCCGTCGACCTGGATGTCGATGGCGCGGCCCGCGATCATCGCCTTCACCCGCGCCACCGTCTCCAGCGCGCTGCCGAGGAAGCTCTGGCCGCCGAAGCCCGGGTTCACCGTCATCACCAGCACCATGTCGGCGAGGTCGAGCAGCGGCTCGACCATCGCGGCGGGCGTTCCCGGGTTGAGCGCGATGCCGGTGCGCTTGCCCAAGCTTCGGATGGTCTGGAGCGAGCGATGGCTGTGCGGCCCGGCCTCCACGTGGACGGTGATGCCGTCGGCGCCGGCGTCCGCGAAGGCCGCGAGGTAGGGGTCGGCCGGCGCGATCATCAGGTGCACGTCGAAGAACTTCTTCGTGTGCGGGCGCAAGGCCTTCACCACCGGGGGCCCGAAGGTGATGTTGGGCACGAAATGCCCGTCCATCACGTCGAGATGGATCCAGTCGGCGCCGGCCGCGTCCACGGCGCGGGTCTCCTCCGCCAGCCGTGCGAAGTCGGCCGACAGGATCGAGGGGGCGATGATGGCCTTTGGCATGCGGCAGGTTCCGAGACGCGCGGGGCCGACACGCCCTCGCGCGGGCTGATGAGGGGTGGGGAAGTCCGGCCAAAACAGCCGGACTTTTTGCCCGCGACGACCCGTGCGGTCAGGCGAGCCGGCGCTTGCGCTCGACGAGTTGCATGATGATCGGCGTGAGGATGAGCTGCATCGCGAGGTCGAGCTTGCCGCCGGGGATGACGATCGAGTTGGCCCGGCTCATGAAGCTGCCCTCGAGCATCGAGCGCAGGTACGAGAAGTCGATGCCCTTGGGGTCCTTGAAGCGGATCACCACCATCGATTCGTCGGCCGTCGGGATCCAGCGGGCGATGAACGGGTTCGAGGTGTCGACCGTGGGCACCCGCTGGAAGTTGATGTCGGTCCATGAGAATTGCGGGCAGATGGTCTGCACGTAATCCGGCATCCGCCGCAGGATCACGTCGGTGACCGCATCGGTCGAATAGCCCCGGAACGACCGGTCCCGGTGCAGCTTCTGGATCCATTCGAGGTTGATCACCGGCACGACGCCGATCTTCAGGTCGGGGTAGCGCGCGAGGTCCAGGGTCTGGTCGACGACGCACCCGTGCAGGCCCTCGTAGAACAGCAGGTCGGAGCCGGGCGCGAAATCCTCCCACTCGGTGAAGCTGCCCTGCGGCCGCCCGTAGCGTGCGGCGTCCTCGACGTCGTGGACGTAGTGCCGGGTCCGGCCCCGCCCGGACTCGCCGTAGGTGCGGAACACCTCCTCAAGCTCCGGCAGGAGGTTGGCGCGCGGCGCGAAGTGCGACAGCGTCGGCTCCGCCGCCATCATCGCGTGCATCGTCTCGCGGTCGAAGGCATGGAAGCCGTCGCCCTCGATGTAGACCGCCGACACGTCCTCGCGCCGGAAGATCTGCTCGAAGGTGTTGCGCACCGAGGTCGTGCCGGCCCCCGAGGAACCGGTGACCGAGATGATCGGATGCCGCGCCGACATGCTGCTACCGGGCGTGTCCCGAGGTCACGAGCGCATCAGCCCGCGCTGCCCGAACAGGGGGGAGCGCCCGGCGGCGTGGTTGCGCCCGTCGTAGTACTTGGCGACGCTGGCGACCTCCTCGACCGAGCCGAAGACCAGCGGCACGCGCTCGTGGATGCCGGCGGCGGCGATGTCGAGGATGCGGCGCTCGCCGTCGGTGGCGCCGGCGCCGGCCTGCTCCATCAGCATGGCGATCGGGGCGGCCTCGTAGAGCAGGCGCAGGCGTCCTTGCGCGTAGCCCTTGCGCCCGTCGCCGGGGTACAGGAACACGCCGCCGCGCATCAGCACGCGCTGCGCGTCGGCCACCAGCGAGCCGAGCCAGCGCATGTTGTAGTCCTTGTCGTGCGGGCCCTCGGCGCCGCGCAGGCAATCCTCGATGTAGGCCTTGATCGGGCCGTCCCAATGCCGGGCGTTCGAGGCGTTGACCGCGTATTCCTTGGCGGCCGCCGGCACCTCGAGCGCGGCATGGGTCAGGCGGAAGGCGCGCTCGGCACGGTCGAGCACGTAGACCTGGGTGCCGTGGCCCAGCGTCAGGATCAGCGCCGTGGCCGGCCCGTAGGTGACGAAGCCGGCCGCCGTCTGCGCCGTGCCGGGCGTGGTGAAGGAGGCGATCGGGTCGCCCTCGGCGGTCACGGCCGGGCGGATGCCGAAGATGGTGCCCACCGCCATGTTCACGCCGATGTTCGACGAGCCGTCGAGCGGGTCGATCGCGACCGCGAGCGGCGCCCCGGGGTTGAGGTGCATCACGCCCTCGGCCTCCTCGGAGGCGACCTCGGCGACGGGCGCGCCCTGGAGGGCTTCCGTGACGCGCCGGTGAGCGATCACGTCGAGCGCCTTCTGCACGTCGCCGTCGCTGTTGTGCTCGCCGGCCGCCGCGAGGTCGCCCCCGAGCGCTCCGCGCCCGATGACCTCGCTGATGTCGATGGAGGCCGCCGCGATCGCGGCGATCACGGCGGCGGTGTCGGCCATGTGCGGCTCCGCCGCGACAGCCTCGGCGAGGCATGCATCGAGCCGCGATCCGAGTGCCGGTGAACCTGTCGACATCCGCTTGCCTTTCCGCCCGAGATCCTGCCGCGCCGTCATGCGTGCGACGGCGCCAGCCGCACGCCTTACCTGCCCGAATGCCGGCAGGATACCGCACGCGGGTCGCCCTTCACCAGGGACCGACGCCGCCTGTGGGCAAGAAATCTAAAACTTCTTGCGGCCGATTACAAAAAAACTAAAAACAGCGCATGCGCAACCTGTCCCTCAAGCAACTTCAGGCCGTCGCGGCGGTGGCACGTCTCGGCACCATGACGCGGGCCGCCCAGGAGCTCAACGTCACCTCGGCCGCCCTCTATGCTCGCATCCGCCAGCTGGAGGAGGAGGCGGGCCTGCTGCTGTTCGACCGGACGCCGACCGGGTTGAAGCCGACCGATGCGGGCCGCGAGATGCTGTGGGCGATCGACAGCATCAACACCGTGCTGGAGACCTGCGCCGACAAGCTCCGCATCCTCAAGGGCGGCGCCGGCGGCCGGGTGACGCTCGGCGTGGTCTCGACCGCGAAGTACTTCGCGCCGCAGGTGATCGCCGGCTTCGTGAAGGCGCATGCCGGCGTCGAGATCAACCTGTCGGTGCGCAACCGCGGCAACACGGTCGAGGCGCTGCGCAACTACGAGATCGACTTCGCGATCATGGGCCGGCCGCCGCGCGACTTCGCGATCGAGGCCGAGATCTTCGGGCCGCACCCCCTGGTGCTGATCGCCGATCCCAACCACCCGCTGGCGGGCCGCCGCGGGCTGACCAAGGCCGACATCGCCGAGGAAGCCTACCTCGTGCGCGAGGACGGATCGGGCACCCGCACGGTGTTCGAGGAATTCATGAACGGGATCATCATCAAGCGGGCGAAGCTCGGGATCGATTCCGGCTCGAACGAGACCATCAAGCAGGCGGTGATGGCCGGGCTCGGGATCGCGCTGCTCTCCGCGCACACGGTTTCCGCCGAGGTCGAGGCCGGACGTCTGGTTCTGCTCGACGTCCAGGGCCTGCCGATCCGGCGCGACTGGTACGCGGTCCGCCGGGCCGACAAGGTCCTGGGTCCGGCGGCCGCCGCGTTCTGGGAGTACCTGATGCAGGACGGCGCCCGCTGGTTGCCGGGGGTCGAGGTCCTCGGCCAGGAGACGGTCGCCGCGATCGCCGCCGGGGGCAGGGCGTGAGCGCCGGCCTCGTCGTCGTCGGTGGCGGGCAGGCGGGCTTCCAGGTCGCCGCGTCGCTGCGCGAGGCCGGGTTCGCCGATCCCGTCACCATCGTTGGCGACGAGCCGGGCCTGCCGTATCAGCGGCCCCCGTTGTCGAAGGCCTATCTCGCCGGCAAGACCGACGCCGCGGGGCTGCACCTTCGCCCGGACGCCTTCTACGCCGAGCACCGCATCGCGGTCCGTTCGCAGACCCGGGCCGTCGCGATCGACCGGGCGGCCAGGACGCTGTGGCTCGGCGACGGGACCGTCCTCCCGTACGATCACCTCGTTCTCGCCACCGGCGCGCGCAACCGCCCGCTGCCGGTGCCCGGCGCCGACCTTGCCGGCGTGCGCCAGCTGCGCGACCTCGCCGACGCGGACGCCCTGCGCGCGGCCTTGGAGATCGCGCGGCGGATCGTCGTGGTCGGCGCCGGCTTCATCGGCCTCGAGTTCGCGGCCGTCGCCGCCGCGCGCGGCCTCGACGTGACGGTGATCGAGGCCGCCGACCGCCCGATGGCGCGGGCGGTCTCGACCGAGACCGGGGCCTTCTTCCGCGGCGCGCACGAGGGGCTCGGCGTCCGCTTCGCCTTCGGTGCCGGCGTCGCATCGATCGCGGGGGAGGGCGGCCGCGCCGGCGCCGTCCGCCTGTCGGACGATCGCGAGCTGCCGGCCGACCTCGTCGTGGTCGGGATCGGCGTGCTGCCGAACCAGGAGCTCGCGGCCGAGGCCGGCCTGTCCGTCGCGGACGGCATCCGGGTCGACGCGTTTCTCGCCACCGACGACCCGGCGATCTCGGCGATCGGCGACTGTACGCGCCATCCCAGCGCCTTCGCGACGGGATTGTCCGCGGACGGCACCGTGCGGATCGAATCGGTGCAGAACGCGATCGACCAGGGGCGGTGCCTCGCGGCCCGCCTCGCCGGCCGGCCGGCAGCCTACGTGGCGCTGCCGTGGTTCTGGAGCGACCAGGGTCGCTACAAGCTGCAGATCGCCGGCCTCTCGGGGCCGTCGGACCTGTCGGTCCGGCGGGGTGCCGGCGAGGCGTTCTCGGTGTTCCGCTACCGCGGCGCGCGCTTGGTCGCGGTCGAGTCGATCAACCGCGCGGGCGACCACATGATGGCCCGTCGCATCCTCGGCGCCGGACGGACGCCGACGCCGGAGCAGGCCGCCGACCCCGCCTTCGACCTCAAGGCGTTCGCGGTGGCGTGAAACGCATCGACCCCGCACGGCCGGGGCCGAACGGGGTCGATGGTCGTCGGATGGGGTGAGGCCCGACCCGCCCGGGCCGGGCGATCGCCCTCAGGAGATCAGGTCGAGCTTCGCGGCTTCGAGGCCGTTGCTGCGGACCGATTCCGGCAGCGCGAGGAAGTCGCGGTAGCCGGCCTCGCGCGCCATCGCGTCGAGGGCGGTCGCCTCGTCGTCGGCCGAGCCGGTCCACAGGACGATGCCGTTCTTGGTCTGACGAATCTGGAAGATGCTCATGGGAGCCCCGTCGCATGGGATGTTGAAAGCTTAACGTCCTCAATGCGGCGCGGTTGCAGGTATTCGGTCGCCTATTTCCAGGCCGTCGTCTACGCTCCCCGGGGCGTCGGCGCGTGCCTTCAAAACGCCGGGCTGCGGTGCGACAGGGCAGGCTCAGGCGAGCCCATGGACGCCAGCGAGACCACTGCCGTGATGCGATCCTTCGTTGCCGCCCTGCGTGTCGCCGGCCTCGCGGCGGCCTTCTGCGCGGGCGCATCGTCCGTCGGCGCGGTCGAAACGGCGGCGGTGCCCGAGCCGCAATCCATCGCGCCGGCGATCAGCGTCGTGCCAGCCCAGATGCGGGAGATCGTCGAGCGGGCGGTCATCACCGGCACGCTGGTGCCGCGCGACGAGATCCTGGTGTCGCCGGAGATCGAGGGCTTCCGCATCATCGAGCTGCTGGCGGAGGAGGGCGACCGGGTCGCCGCCGGCCAGGTGCTCGCGAAACTCTCCACCGAGATGATCGCGACCCAGGAAGCCGCGAACGCGGCAGCGGTCGCCCGGGCCGAAGCCGCGATCGTGCAGGCCAAGAGCCAGATCGTGCAGTCGGAGGCGGCCCAGACCGAGGCGCGGCTGTCGTTGGAGCGCGCCCAGGCCCTGATCAAGACCGGGAACGCCACCGCCGCGATCCTCGAGCAGCGCGTCTCCGCGGCGCAGGGCGCGGACGGCAGGCTCGCCTCCGCCCGCGGCGGCCTGCAGGCCTCAGAGGCCGATCTCGCCACCGCCAAGGCCTCGGGTGCCGAGATCGCGCTCAAGCGCGCCCGCGCCGCGATCCGCGCGCCGGAAGCCGGGATCGTGAACCGCCGCACAGCCCGCGTCGGCGGAACCGCGACCGCGGCCGGCGAGCCGCTGTTCCGCCTGATCGCGCGCGGCGAGATCGAGCTGGAGGGCGAGGTGCCGGAGACCTGGCTGCCGCGGATCAAGATCGGCGATCCGGCCCAGCTCGACCTGGAGGACGGGCGCAAGATCGTCGGCAAGGTCCGCCGGGTCTACCCGGAGGTCGACCGCACCACGCGGCTGGGCAAGGTCCGCATCGCGCTCGGCGACGATCCCGCGCTCCGCATCGGCGCCTTCGGCCGCGGCACCGTCGAGGTGGCGCGGCGAACCGGCGTCGCGGTTCCGGTCTCCAGCCTCCTGTTCGCGGCCGACGGCAACGCCGGGGTCCTCGTGGTGAAGGACGAGCGGGTCGAGGCGCGCAAGGTCGTGCCCGGCCTCTCCGCCGCGGGGTTCTCCGAGGTTCGCAGCGGGCTTGCCGCCGGCGAAACCGTCGTCGCGCGCGCCGGAAGCTTCCTGCGCGACAGCGACCGGGTGCGGCCCGTGCCGCCGGAGACCCTGACGCCGCTCGCCGACGCGACCGCGCGCTAGGGGCGACGTCATGCGCCTCAACATCTCCGCCTGGTCGATCCGCCGGCCGCTGCCGTCGATCGTCCTGTTCCTCGTCCTGATGCTGCTGGGCTTCGTCAGCTTCCGCTCCCTGCCGATCACGCGCTTTCCCAACATCGACATCCCGATCGTCTCGGTGACGATCACCCAGTCGGGCGCGGCGCCCTCCGAGCTTCAGACCCAGGTCACGAAGTGGGTCGAGGATTCGGTGGCGGGCGTGAAGGGCGTCAAGCACATCCTCTCGACCATCACCGAGGGCTCGTCGGTCACCACCATCGAGTTCCGGCTCGAGGTGAACACCGATCGGGCCGTCAACGACGTGAAGGATGCGGTCTCGAAGATCCGCCTGAACCTGCCGCGGACCATCGACGAGCCGATCATCAACCGCGTCGAGATCGCCGGCCTGCCGATCATGGTCTACGGCGCGTCCGCGCCCGCGATGACGCCGGAGGACCTGTCGTGGTTCGTCGACGACGTGGTCGCCCGGTCGATCCAGGGCGTGCGCGGCGTCGGCGGCGTCGAGCGCCTCGGCGGCGTCGCCCGCGAGGTCCGCGTCACCTTGAAGCCCGACCGGTTGCTCGCGCTCGGCATCACCGCGGCCGACGTCAACCGGCAGCTGCGCCTGACCTCGGCCGACATGGCCGGCGGACGCGGCGAGGTCGGCGGCCAGGAGCAGTCGATCCGCACGCTCGCGGCCTCGGCGACCCTCGACACGCTCGGCGCCACATCGATCGTCGTCTCCGGCAACCGCAAGGTGCGGCTCGACGAGCTCGCCACGCTCACCGACACCGCCGAGGAGCCGCGCACCTTCGCCCGCTTCAACGGCGAGCCGGTGGTCGCCTTCGCGATCTCGCGCTCGGCCGGCGCCAGCGATGCCGAGGTCTCGGTCGGCGTGGCCGACCGGATCGCGTCGCTGCACGCCGCCAACCCGGGCGTGCGCTTCGACCTGATCGACACCTCCGTCACCAACACGGTCGGCAACTACCATTCCGCGATGCTCGGGCTGCTGGAGGGCTCGGCGCTGGCGGTGATCGTCGTGCTGCTGTTCCTGAAGGACTGGCGCGCGACGCTGATCGCGGCGGTGGCGCTGCCGCTTTCGGTGCTGCCGACCTTCTGGGTGATGAGCACGCTCGGCTTCTCGCTGAACGCCGTCAGCCTGCTCGCGATCACGCTGGTGACCGGCATCCTGGTCGACGACGCCATCGTCGAGATCGAGAACATCGTCCGCCACATGCGGATGGGGAAGACGCCCTATCGCGCGGCCCTCGAGGCGGCCGACGAGATCGGCCTCGCGGTCATCGCCATCACCGCGACGATCATCGCGATCTTCGCCCCCGTCTCGTTCATGGGCGGCATCGCCGGGCAGTACTTCAAGCAGTTCGGCCTGACGATCGCGGCCGCCGTGTTCATGTCGCTGCTGGTCGCGCGCCTGATCACGCCGCTGCTCGCCGCCTACTTCCTGCGCGACCACGGGCCGGAGGACACGCGCGAAGGCGTCGTGATGCGCGGCTACACCCGCCTGGTGGCGTGGTCGGTGCGGCACAAGTTCGTGACGCTGGTGGCGGGGCTGGCCTGCTTTGCCGCCTCCATCCTGTCCACCGGCCTGCTGCCGTCCGGCTTCCTGCCGGCCGAGGACGCGGCCCGCACGCTGTTCGTGGTCGAGCTGCCGCCCGGCGCCAAGCTCGCCGAGACCACGCGCGTCACCGACGCGCTGGTGGACAAGATCCGGACGCTGCCCGAGGTCCGCAGCGTGTTCGTCGACGGCGGCCGGCAATTGCCGGGGAAGAAGGAGGTGCGGCTCGCCTCGCTGACCATCAACCTGACGCCGAAGAACACGCGACACCGCACGCAGAAGGAGGTCGACGTCGCCGTCGGCGCGATCCTGCGGCAGCAGCCCGACATCCGGTTCTGGGCTTTGCGCGAGGGCGGCCAGCGCGATCTCGCGCTCATCATCGCCGGTCCCGACAAGGCGGTGGTCGCCGACGTGTCGCAGCGCCTCCAGCGCGAGGCGGCGCAGGTGCCCCACCTCGTCAACGTGATCTCGACCGCGCCGCTCGACCGCACCGAGATCCGCATCCGCCCCAAGGCCGGGGTCGCGGCCGATCTCGGCGTCTCCACCGACCTGATCGCCGAGACGGTGCGCGTCGGGACCATCGGCGACATCGGCGCCAACCTCGCCAAGTTCAACGCGCGCGACCGTCAGGTGCCGATCCGGGTGCAGCTGCCCGAGACCCTGCGCAGCGACCTCGCCCAACTCGAGACCCTCAAGGTCCCGGTCAAGGGCGGTGCCGCGGTGCCGCTCTCGACGGTGGCCGACCTGTCTCTCGGGCAGGGCCCGACCGCGATCGACCGCTACGACCGGGCGATCCGCGTGGCGCTGGAAGGCGACATGCAGGGCTCGGACGCCCTCGGCTCGCTGATCGACCAGGTCATGCACCTGCCGACCGCCCAGGCTCTGCCGCCGGGCGTGACCATCAGCCAGACCGGGGACGCCGAGGTGATGGGCGAGGTGTTCTCCGGCTTCGCCCTCGCCATGGGCGCGGGGCTGATGATGGTGTTCGGCGTGCTGATCCTGCTGTTCGGCTCGTTCCTGCAGCCGATGACGATCCTGTTCTCGTTGCCGCTGTCGATCGGCGGCGCGATCCTCGGGTTGCTGGTGTTCCACAAGCCGATCTCGATGCCCGTCGTCATCGGCATCCTGATGCTGATGGGCGTGGTCACGAAGAACGCGATCATGCTCGTCGATTTCGCCGTCGAGGAGATGGGTCGCGGCGTCGACCGCGCCACCGCGATCATCGATGCCGGCCGCAAGCGCGCGCGGCCGATCGTGATGACCACGATCGCCATGGCCGCCGGCATGGTGCCCTCCGCGATGGCGCTCGGCATCGGCGGCGAGTTCCGGGCCCCGATGGCGATCGCGGTGATCGGCGGCCTCATCGTCTCGACCGGCCTGTCGCTGGTCTTCGTGCCGGCGATCTTCGTGCTGATGGACGACCTCTCCCGCTTGATCGTCCGCCTGTTCTCCCGCTTCGTCGGCGCGCGCGACGACCCGGAGGAGGCGGGGCGAGCGCCTTCCGGCCATCCCGCCAACGATGGGCGGGGCTACCCGGCGCCGCCTCGGGTTGCCGCGGAGTAGGGGACGCTTCGGCGCACGCGCATCTTCGATCGGGGTACGGACATCGCGTTCGGGCGGTCGATCCGAGCGCCTCGCGGTTCCGTCATCCCGCGATGAGAGGCCTGTCGCTCACCGCGCCGGCGCCGCAAGCGCCTTCGGCCCATGATCCACCACCGCGTTGCCGACCACGGCCGCGATGGAGAGCAGGGCGGGCAAGGCCGGCGCGCGATCGTGCCGCCATCGTCGAACACCGCGCCTCGCGTGCGCTCAATGGGCATGACGTGCCATCGCCCTCGTGCGGCAAGCGCGCACAAAGGCACTGCCCTCGTCCGCCCGCGTCCCTACATAGGGAGCGAGACAGGATCGGCCGTTTCGCGCGTCGATTGTCACGAGGCGCGTCGCCCCTTCGGAGCGCGCGCGACATCAGCCAGGAGCAGGCCGCATGACCGAGACAGCAGGCTCGCCGAAGAAGGGCCGCAAGCCGGCGGATCCCGGCGACCATCACGAGGCGCCGACGCAGCCCCCGCGCGAGGCGGCGGTGGAGGCGTTGATGCGGCTGGCGGCCGAGCAGCCCTGGAACGACATCGAGATCGGCGACATCGCCCGCGAGGCGGGTCTGAGCCTGGCGGAGCTGCGCGACCTGTTCCCGTCGAAGGGCGCGGTTCTCGCTGGCCTCGCCCGGATCATCGACCGCAAGGTGCTCGAGGAGGACGGTGCCGACCTCGCGGAGGAGCCGACCCGCGAGCGGCTGTTCGACGTGCTGATGCGCCGGCTCGACGCGATGACGCCGTACAAGCCGGCCTTGCGGCGCATCTCGTTCGCGCTGCGCGGCGACGTGCTGTCGATGCTGGCCCTGAACGGCGTGGCCCTGAACTCCCACCGGTACATGCTAGCCGCGGCCGGGATCGACACCGAGGGCCCGCTCGGCCGGCTCAAGCTCCAGGGCGTCGTCATCGCCTTCGCCCGCGTGGTCGAGACCTGGCTGCAGGACGACGATCCGTCGCTCGCCCGGACCATGGCCCGCCTCGACATGGAGATCCGCAGCGGCGAGCGCTTCATGGAACGCGCCGAGGACGCCCGCCGGCTCGTCGCGCCGTTCCGCGCGCTCGGACGGTCTCTGCTCGATCGCCGGTCCCGGTCGCGCACGCCGGACGTGGAGGACGGCGAGCCGGCGCCGAGCCTCTGACGCGCTAGCGCTCGCCATCGGGCCGGCCATCCGCGTCGAGGCGAGCGCCGCGATCACACCGGGCGGTCGAACGCCCGCACATGCGGAATCCCGATTGACGCCACCGATGCCACCCCCTAAACGAGCCTTCGTCGGCGCCGAGCGCCCGGCGAGCCCAGGTGGCGGAATTGGTAGACGCGCTGGTTTCAGGTACCAGTCTTGCAAGAGGTGAAGGTTCGAGTCCTTTCCTGGGCACCAATCCTAAACAGCCGTTAAGATCGAACAGCGTTTAGGTTCGCATCCCGTACCCGGAGACCCGGAGACCCGGGGCGGGATTTTTGCGTTTCAGCACCCCTGCGCGCTGGGATCGGGCCGCGCGATCTCCGGTGTCGTCGGCACGGGATGCGGCCGTCTCACTTGCCCTTCTGCTTGGCGCGAAACACCACCGGGATCGTGAAGGTCAGCCCCTCGTCCGCGACGAGCGGCGGTGGCGGCGGAACCGGATCGGATCGGTGCATCATCGTCAGGGCGGCCTGATCGAGCGCGCCGTCGCCGGACCCCTTCAGCACCGTCGCCGAGACCACGTGGCCGACGCGGTCGAGGAGGAAGCTCACGAGCACCTCGCCGGTCGGATGCGTGGCGCCGCCCGGGTAGCGCTTGTGCCGGTCGAGATGGGCCATGAGCTGCTTCTGCCACGTGGTGCGGACGCGGCGGGCGCTCTCGCCGGTGCCGAGGACGGGCGCGGTCGCGATCGCAGCCTCCTTGACCGTCTCGGAGGTCGGTGCGGCGGCGGCCTCGGACGCGACCGACTCCGCCGACGGGCTGGTCTCGGCGACCTTGACCTTGCTCTCGTCCTCCTGCGGCTTGAGGGTTGCCTCCGGCGAGACGATCCGGTCCGGATCCTCCGTCTCGGTCGGCACGGCCTTCGGCAGCTCGGTCGGGTCGTCGACGGCCTTCTGCTGGACGACGGCCGGCGAGGCGGCCGCGTCGTCGGCTTCCGGCCCGGGCGGCAGGTCCGAGGGCTCGCGCCGCGGCGCCGTCATCTCCAGGCCGACCTCCAAGGCGGCGGCGCCGAGGTCGTCGACCTCGTCGGGCTCCGCGGAGCCGAGCGCGAGCAGGCCGCCGCCGGCATGCAGCGCGAGCACGAACGCGCCCGCGGCCAACCAGAGCGGCCAGCCGAGGCGCGCCGTGCCGGAAGGCCCGAGCGCGTGTGCTCTGCCGATCCTGCCCGTCATGGCGCCCGTGGCGCCGGCCCCGACCCCGACCCCGACGCATCCGCGGGCGGACCTTCGAGCGCGACGAGCGCGACCTTGAGGTAGCCGCCGGCGCGGAGAATCTCGAGGACGTCCATCATCTCGCCGTAGGGGACCGCGCGGTCCGCGCGCAGGAAGATGCGCCGCTCCCGGCTCGGATCGGCCTGCGCATCGAGGGCCTGCGCGAGGTCCACGCGCCGCACCGGCGTCTCGCCGATCGCGACCGCGAGGTCGGCCTTGATCGTCACGTAGGTCGGCTTGTCCGGTCGCTTCTGCGGAACCGCGCTGGAGGAGGGGAGGTCGATCGGCAGGTCGACCGTCGAGAGCGGTGCCGCGATCATGAAGATGATCAGCAGCACGAGCATCACGTCGATGAACGGCGTCACGTTGATCTCGTGCGCCTCGCCGAACTCGTCACCGTCCTCGTCGCCACCGAGTGAGATCGCCATGGTTCAGGGCCCCCCGCTCACTCGGCCGCCTGCGCCAGCGGCGCATGGCGCCCGACCTCGCCGCGCTCGAGTTCGCGCGACAGCAGCCGCATCGCCGTGCCGGAGGCGCGCTGGACCAAGTCGCCGTAGCTCCGGGTCGCCCGGGCGAAGTGGTTGTAGATGATCACCGCAGGGATCGCGGCGGCGAGGCCGATGGCGGTGGCCAGCAGCGCCTCCGCGATGCCGGGCGCGACCACCGCGAGGTTCGTGGTCTGCGCCCGCGAGATCCCGATGAAGCTGTTCATGATGCCCCAGACGGTGCCGAACAGGCCGACGAAGGGCGAGATCGCGCCGATCGTGGCGAGCGCGCCCATGCCGCGGCGGGCGAGGCGGCCTTCCGCCTTCACCAGCTCGGAGCAGCGCGAGACCGCCCGCTCCTTGATGCCCTCCGCATGGCCCTTGGAGATCCGCACCTCGTTCGCGACCGTGCCGACGAGGCGGTCGAGGATCGTGCCGCCCCCGCCGAGCGCCCGCTCGGCCTCGGCCAGCGAACCGGTCTCGGCGACGCGGCCGAGCGCCCGCACGAGGCTTCGGCGGGCGAGGCCGAGCTCGATCGTCTTCGCCACGAGGATCGTCCAGGTGACGACCGAGGCGAGTGCCAGCCCGCTCATCACCACCTTCACCAGGATGTCGGCGTTCAGGAACATCGACCACGGCGACAGCTCGTGGCCGCCGGGGGCCGAGGCGGAAATCGCCCTTCGCGGGCCCGGCTCCGGCGCCGGCGGCGCTTCGGCAGCC
>NZ_VRVH01000230.1:0-7398 GCF_008040095.1 Methylobacterium sp. WL6
CACGCCCTCGACCCGGGCGCGCTCCTCGGCGCTGAGCAGGCGCGCCGGGTCGAGGGCGTGGATCAGCCGGTCGCCCCGGGCGATCTCGGCGGAGACGCAGCCGTTGAGGCTCGCGCCCGCGGCGACGGGCCGGATCGCGGCGGCCTCGACGGCGACGAGGTCGGTCACCCGGTCGACGAGCCAGGCCGCGGCGGCGTCCGGCGTCAGGATCAGGTGGGCGTAGGGGCCCGGGTCGTGCGCGCCCTCGCGCAGGCCGAGAAGGCGCGCGAGGTCGACCACCGGAACCGGCTCTCCGCCGAGGTTGAGGAACCCCGCGAGCCAGCCGCCGCAGGCCGGCGGCCGGAACAGGTCCGGCAGCGGCAGCACCTCGCCGGCCGCGGATCGCGGCAGCGCGCATGGGGTGCCCGCGACGTCGAGGAGCAGGTAGCTGAGCGAGGCCGTCTCGGGCTGGGCCACCGGCGTTCCGTGCTCTCGCGCTCGTTGGGAGGGGGGACGAGGATCGGTGATAGGCCGGGCGCCGATGCGGGGCAATCGCGCCGCGCGCCGTCGGGCCGGGCTGCGGCAAATGCTTCGCAGAGGCCGGATCCTTCGCGGCGGCCCGGCTCTCCGCCGGAATGCCGTTGACCATCGCCGAGGCCTTCGTTAAGACACCGGTCACTTTTCACGCGGAGCGCCATGCGGGCGGCCCGCGTTGGGCGAGAGATCGATCCCGATGACGACGATCCTTATCGTAGCGGAAGCGCCACCGACGGGGCGGCCCTGATCTCAGGGCCGCGATCCGGGCGGTGGCGCATGCAGGGTCCCTCGCGGGGCCCTTTTTTGTTGCCCGCGCCGATCGACGACATCGAGACGACGAAGACCAGCAAGGCGAGCAGGAGGAAGACGATGGGCGGCGAGGTCATGACCGGGGCCGAGATGGTCATCCGGGCGTTCCAGGATCAGGGTGTCGACACGCTGTTCGGGTATCCCGGCGGCGCGGTGCTGCCGATCTACGATGCGCTCTTTCACCAGGACGCGGTCAAGCACGTGCTGGTCCGCCACGAGCAGGGCGCCGTGCACGCCGCCGAGGGCTATGCCCGCTCGTCGGGCAAGGTCGGCTGCGTGCTCGTCACCTCGGGTCCCGGCGCCACCAACATCGTCACCGGGCTGACCGACGCGCTGCTCGACTCGATCCCGCTCGTCTGCATCACGGGCCAGGTCCCGACGCACCTGATCGGCACCGACGCGTTCCAGGAATGCGACACGGTCGGCATCACGCGCCACTGCACCAAGCACAACTACCTGGTCAAATCGATCGACGACCTGCCGCGCATCCTGCACGAGGCCTTCTACGTCGCCTCTCACGGCCGCCCCGGCCCCGTCGTCGTCGACCTGCCCAAGGACATCCAGTTCGCGAGCGGGCTCTACGAGCGTCCCTCGGTCGACGGGCACAAGACCTACAAGCCGGCGGTGAAGGGCGATGCGGACAAGATCCGCGCCGCCGTCGAGCTGATGGCGCAGGCGCGCCGCCCGGTCTTCTACACCGGCGGCGGCGTGATCAATTCCGGCCCCGAGGCCTCGCGCCTGCTGCGCGAGCTCGTCGCCGAGACGGGCTATCCGGTCACCTCGACCCTGATGGGCCTGGGCGCCTTCCCGGCCTCCGACGACAGGTTCCTCGGGATGCTGGGGATGCACGGCACCTACGAGGCCAACCTCGCGATGCACGAGTGCGACGTGATGATCTGCGTCGGCGCGCGGTTCGACGACCGCATCACCGGCCGGCTCGACGCGTTCTCGCCGTTCTCGAAGAAGATCCACATCGACGTCGATGCCTCCTCGATCAACAAGGTGGTCAAGGTCGACGTCGGCATCGTCGGCGATTGCGGATCCGTGCTCGCCGACATGCTGGAGGCATGGCGCGCCCTCCCGGCTCAGCCCGAGAAGTCCAACCTCGACGGGTGGTTCGCCAAGATCCGCACCTGGCGGGCGCGCGAGTGCCTCGCCTACTGGCCCTCGGGCACGATTATCAAGCCGCAGCACGCGGTGCAGCGCCTCTACGAGGCGTGCAAGGACCGCGAGACCTACATCACCACCGAGGTCGGCCAGCACCAGATGTGGGCGGCGCAGTACTTCAAGTTCGAGGAGCCGAACCGCTGGATGACGTCGGGCGGCCTCGGCACCATGGGCTACGGCCTGCCCGCGGCTATCGGCACGCAGCTGGCCCATCCCAAGGGCCTAGTCATCGACATCGCGGGCGAAGCCTCGATCCTGATGAACATGCAGGAGCTCTCGACCGCGGTGCAGTACCGCCTGCCGGTCAAGATCTTCATCCTGAACAACGAGTACATGGGCATGGTGCGCCAGTGGCAGGAGCTGCTGCACGGCTCGCGCTACTCGCAGAGCTACTCGGAGAGCCTGCCGGACTTCGTCAAGCTGGCGGAGGCCTACGGCGCCAAGGGCATCCGCTGCGACAAGCCGGGCGACCTCGACGCGTCGATCGCCGCGATGCTCGACTACGACGGGCCGGTCGTGTTCGACTGCATCGTCGACAAGAAGGAGAACTGCTTCCCGATGATCCCGTCGGGCAAGGCGCACAACGAGATGCTGCTCTCCGACTATCTCGGCGAGACCGGCATGGAGATCGGCGACGTGATCTCCGAGGAAGGCAAGATGCTGGTGTAGCCTCTTGGTGGCAGCCCGACCCTGGGGTCGGGCTGCGGTCCGCCGCCTCGGCGGCGACGCGCAGCCGCACTTGCCTCGCGCCAGGGGTGCGAGACCGCGGATCGAACGAACTGGACGACGAGGACGCGCCCCGCGATGAACGCCATGAACACCCACTACCCCGATGCCGGCCGGATCGAGGCCGTCAACCGGCACACCCTCGCCGTGATCGTCGACAACGAGCCGGGCGTGCTCGCGCGCATCTCCGGGATGTTCTCGGGACGCGGCTACAACATCGAGAGCCTGACGGTGTCGGAGACGGAGGAGGCGCGCCACCTCTCGCGCATCACCATCGTCACCGCCGGCACCAACGCGGTGATCGACCAGATCAAGGCGCAGCTCGACCGCCTCGTGCCGGTGCACCGGGTCGTCGACCTGACCCTCCAGGGCAGCGCGCTTGAGCGCGAGCTCTGCCTGGTGAAGGTGGCGGGGCAGGGCGAGCATCGCGGCGAGGCGCTCCGGCTCGCCGCCGCCTTCGGCGCCAAGACGCTCGACGCGACGCTGACCTCCTTCGTGTTCGAGCTGACCGGCGCGACCGAGGAGATCGACCGCTTCATCCGCCTGATGACCGTGCTCGGCCTCGTCGAGATCTCCCGCACCGGCATCGCCGCGATGGGCCGCGGCGCCGACCCGATGTGACGGATTTCCGACGACGGTGCTAAGGTGCCGTCGCGATGCCGGAGGGCTGGGGATGCGGGCACGGCTCGAACGAAAAGGGGACGACCTCGTCCTCGCGGTGTCGGAAGACGACGTGCGCGAACTCGGGTTGGTGGTCGGCCAGGACGTCGAGATCCATCCTGTCCGGGTCGCATCCGCTTCCGAGCCCGCGCGGCGCTTCGTGAACGGTTTCCCGATCTACACGATGGCCGAGATGGCCGCGGAGATGCGGCGGCTCGGACCCGACTTCGAGCCTCCGACCGTCGATTGGGGGCCGGATGTCGGCTCCGAGATCATCGATGACGACGATCCCCGCTGAACGCATCCTCCGCCCCGGCGACTTGATCCTCGTCGACCTCGATCCTGTCCTTGTGACCGAGCAGCGCGGGCGACGTCCGGCCCTGATCGTTTCGACCCTCGAGATGAACACGCTGACCCGGCGGATCATCATCTGCCCGATCACACGGAACCTCGATCCCTGGCCGACGAAAGTTCTCCTGCCCGACGGCGTCGGCGCGGCGGGGGCGATCCTCGTCGATCAGGCTCGCTCGATCGATCGAAAGGCCCGAACGCTCCGGTCTCTCGGAGCCGTTCCCGCCCCCATCCTGCAGGAAGTCCGCTCGAAGCTGGCCGCTCTCATCGGCGTGCGCATCGGCGATGCGGCGGAGACAAGCGCGCGCCCATGACCACCCTCTACTACGCCCCCGGCGCCTGCTCGCTCGCCGCGCACATCGCGCTGGAGGAGGCGGGCGCGCCCTACGACACCGTGCGCCTCGACCTCGCCGCCGGCGACCAGCGCGCGCCGGAATACCTCGCGATCAACGAGCGCGGCCGGGTGCCGGCCCTGGTCGCGGGCGACTGGGTCCTCACCGAGAATTCGGCGATCCTGCGCCACGTCGCCCGCGCGCACCCGGAGGCGAAGCTCTGGCCCGAGGATCCGCGGGCGCAGGCCGTCGCCGACGAGTGGCTGTGCTGGCTCTCGATCAACCATCACCCGGCCTACGCCCATATCCGCCGGCCGGAGCGCTACAGCGACGACGAGGCGGCGCTGCCCGGCATCCGAGCCAAGGCGGCCGACACGTTCGGCGACCTCTGCACGATGACCGAGGTCCGGCTCTCGAACGGCGGCTGGGCTGTGCAGGATCGCTACAGCGTGGTCGACGCCTACCTGATGGTGTTCTGGGTCTGGGCCCGCGGCCCGACGCTGCGGTTCGACATGTCGGCCCGCTTCCCGTCCTGGACCGCCCACGCCCGCACGATGGCCGAGCGGTCGGCCGTGCAGGCCGTCTTCGCCCGCGAGGGCCTGCCGCTTCCCGCCTGACGCGCGCCTGCGACTGGACACCTTGCGGCCGCCGCCGAATCGCCCTATCAGGCGAACCGTACGGTACGGTACGGCTCGGCACCCGATGGCAGCAGGCTCGGCGATCCACGACGCGACCCCCTCGGTCCGCCAGCAGGCCGTGCTCGATGCGGTCCTGGACCTGATGGTGGAGGAGGGCGACCAGCTCACCATGGATGCGGTCGCGCGCCGGGCGAGCTGCTCGAAGGAGACGCTGTACAAGTGGTTCCGGGACCGCGACGGCCTGCTGACCGCGACGGTGCAATGGCAGGCCTCGCGCGTGCGTGCTGGGCAGTACGAGGCCCGCGCGCTCGACGTCGCCGCCCTGAGCGAGAGCCTTCGCGATTTCGCGACGACCTGGCTCGGCGTGATCTCGAGCCGGGCCTCGATCGCCCTGAACCGCATCGCCATCGGCGACGCGGCGTCTCGGAAGAGCAACCTCGGCAGCATCGTGCTCGCCAACGGGCGCTTCGCGATCGGCGACCGCCTGAAGCCGGTGCTGGAGGCCGGCCGCGCGGCGGGGCTTCTCGCCTTCGACGACAGCGAGACCGCCTTCCGGACCTTCTTCGGCCTCGTCGGCCGCGACGTGCAGATCAGACTTCTGCTCGGCGATGCGATCGTCTTCGACGCCGCCGAGATCAGACGCGACGCCGCCCGGGCGGTGGAGCAGTTCCTGGCCCTCTACGGCCAGCCCAAGCGCTAACCACAACCCCTTCACGAGAGAGGACACACATCATGCGGGTCTACTACGATCGCGACGCCGACCTGAACCTGATCAAGGGCAAGAAGGTCGTCATCGTCGGCTACGGCAGCCAGGGCCATGCCCACGCGCTCAATTTACGCGATTCCGGCGTGAAGGACATCGCCATCGCGCTGCGCGAGGGCTCGGCCACCGCCAAGAAGGCGGAAGGCCAGGGCTTCAAGGTGATGTCGGTCGCCGAGGCCGCCAAGTGGGCCAACGTCGTGATGATGCTCACCCCCGACGAGCTGCAGGGCGACATCTACAAGGAGTCGCTGGAGCCGAACATGAAGCAGGGCGCCGCCCTCCTGTTCGCCCACGGCCTCAACGTGCACTTCAACCTGATCGAGCCGCGTCCCGACCTCGACGTGCTGATGGTCGCCCCGAAGGGCCCCGGCCACACGGTCCGCGGCGAGTACCTCAAGGGCGGCGGCGTGCCGACCCTGATCGCCATCGCCCAGGACGCCTCGGGCAACGCCCACGACCTCGGCCTGTCCTACGCCTCGGCCAACGGCGGGGGACGTGCCGGCATCATCGAGACCACCTTCAAGGAAGAGTGCGAGACCGATCTCTTCGGCGAGCAGGCCGTGCTGTGCGGCGGCCTCGTCGAGCTGATCAAGGCCGGCTTCGAGACCCTGGTCGAGGCGGGCTACGCCCCCGAGATGGCCTATTTCGAGTGCCTGCACGAGGTGAAGCTCATTGTCGACCTCATCTACGAGGGCGGCATCGCCAACATGAACTACTCGATCTCGAACACCGCCGAGTACGGCGAGTACGTCACCGGCCCGCGCATTGTCACGTCCGAGACCAAGGCCGAGATGAAGCGCGTCCTGGACGACATCCAGTCGGGCATCTTCACCCGCAACTGGATGCTGGAGAACAAGGTCGGCCAGACCTCGTTCAAGGCCACCCGCGCCAAGCTCGCCCGTCACCCGATCGAGGAGGTCGGCGCCAAGCTCCGCGGGATGATGCCGTGGATCTCCGAGAAGGCGCTGGTCGACAAGACCAAGAACTGATTCTCTTCGGACCTTCGGTCGCGCCGTTCCCGACGACCGTCGACGAGGAAGGCCGGCCCCGTGGAAGCGGGGCCGGCCTTTTTCATGCGCCGGCCAAACGCGGCAATTGCCCGCGCGGACGTTTGAGGGGACAGTGCCGCCGCGAAATTCCGGGACAACTCGGCGACGCAAGGATCGCGGAGGCTCGGGCGGCTCAGGAGGAAACCATGGCCTCGCTCTATTCGGACGCGCACCGTGCGCTCCAGCAGGAATTCAAGACCACCAAGCTCGCCGACCGCCTCGACACCCAATGGGTGCACGAGACGATCCAGGACGACGAGGCGGCCTTCATCGGCTCGCGCGACATGTTCTTCCTGTCGACCGTCGATCCCGACGGCATGCCGACCGTCTCGTACAAGGGCGGCAGCCCCGGCTTCGTGAAGGTGCTGGACGACCACACCCTGGTGTTCCCCGGCTTCGACGGCAACGGGATGTTCTATTCGATGGGCAACATCGAGGGGCAGGCCAAGGTCGGGCTGCTCTTCATCGACTTCGAGACGCCGCACCGCATCCGCGTTCAGGGCACCGCCACGCTGCTGCGCGACGACCCGCTGATGGCGCGCTACACCGAGGCCAAGTACCTCGTGCGCGTCGACGTGTTGAAGATCTGGGTCAACTGCCCGCGCTACATCCACAAGTACGAGAAGGTCGCGCAGAACAAGTACGTCCCGACCCCCGGCAGGGAGACGCCGCTGGCCGCGTGGAAGCGCCTCGACCTCGCCGGCGACGTGATCTCCGACGCGGACAAGGCCCGCGTCGCCAAGGAAGGCCGCCTGGAGGTTCCGGAATACCAGGCGCTGGTCGCCCGCGGCGAGGCTTAGGCCTCATGCGCCGAGCTGGCGCGCGAGGTCGGCGAGGTCGGCGGCCGCGAAGGTCACCGGCACGCTCGGCGCCGTCTCGCCGCCGGC
>NZ_VRVH01000231.1:0-7365 GCF_008040095.1 Methylobacterium sp. WL6
CCGCCGCGCTGATCACGCCCGACCGGGCGCTCGCCATGCGGGTCGCCGCCGAGCTCGCCCGCTGGGACATCGTCGCCGAGGACGGCGCCGGTCTCGCGCTCAGCCGCAGCGCGGCGGGCCGGATGGCGCGCCTCTCGGCGGAACTGGCCGTCGACCTCCACCGAGAGCAGGGCGACGCGATCCCGGCGCGGATCATCGCGCTCCTGGCCCATCCGCTGGTCGGCCTCGGCCTCCCGCGCGGCGACGTCGTGCGCGGCGCGGCGGCCCTGGAGATCGGCGTGCTGCGCGGCCCGGCGCCGGCCGGCAGCTTCCAGGGGCTCAAGGATGCGCTCGCCGTCCAGCGCGCCGCCCCGCACAGGCACCAGCCCCGGGCCAAGCAGCGTCTCGGCGACCGCGATTGGGACCTGGCGGCGACGATCCTCGATCAGCTCGAGGCCGCGTTCGCACCGCTCGCCGCGTTCGCCGGCTCCTGCGGCGCCGAGGCGGCCGCCTGCGATCTCGTCGAGGCGGCGCGCCTCCATGCCGAGGTGTGCGAGGCGCTGCTGGCGCGGCCGGCGGAGGTGGCCGAGCCGATCGCCGATGCCTCGCTGAATTGCCTCGACACGCTGTTCGACGACGTGCGGAACCTCGTCGGCCACCGCGCCGAGGCCGACGCGGCGCTGCTGCCGGGGAGCTTCGACGACTACCCCGCCCTCCTTACCACGCTCGCCGCCGATCGCACCGTGCCCTGCGCCGGGCCGGCGCCGCATCCGCGCCTGAGCATCCTCGATCCGCTCGGATCGCGCCTGATGCACTACGACCGCGTCGTGCTCGCCGGGCTCGACGAGGGCGTCTGGCCCGGCAAGACCACCACGGATTCCTTCCTCAACCGGCCGATGCGCGAACGCATCGGCCTCAACCCGCCCGAGCGCCAGCTCGGCCAGGCGGCGCACGACTTCGTCCAGGCCCTCGGCTGCCGCGACGCGGTGATCACCCGCGCGGCCAAGCGCGAGGGCTCGCCGACCGTGCCGTCGCGCTTTCTCCAGCGCATCCGCGCCTTCGCCGGTGAGGCGGCCTGGGCGGCCACCCTCGACGCCGGCCGGCGCTTTGCCGGCTATGCGCGCGTGCTCGACACGGCGCCCGCGCAGCCGCGCCTGACCCAGCCGAAGCCCAAGCCCGACCCGGCCCTGTTCCCGCGCAGCCTCAGCGTCACCGAGATCGAGACGCTGGTGCGCGACCCCTACGCCGTCTTCGCCCGCCACGTGCTCGGGCTCGATCCGCTCGAGGCGGTGGCCGAGCGGCCCGGCGCGGGGGACCGCGGCACCATGATCCACGCGATCTTCGGCCGATTCGCCGAGCGCTATCCCGATGCGCTGCCCGATCCCGCAATCGCCTGGGAACGGCTCAACCAGATCGCGGTCGAGGCCTTCGCCGGCACCGCCGACACCTACCCCGAGCTCTACGCCGAGTGGTGGCCGCGCTACGAGCGCATGGCCGCCGTCTACCTTCCCTGGGAGATCGCGCGGCGGGCGACCCTCGCGCGGGTCGAGCCCGAGATCTTCGGACGGTGGGCGATCCCGCTCGGGCCTGAGACCTTCACGCTCCGGGCGCGCGCCGACCGGATCGAGCGCGGGGCGGACGGCGCCTGCATCGTCGACTTCAAGACCGGCGCGCCGCCCTCGGCCCGCGAGATCTTTGCCGGCTTTTCACCGCAGCTCACCCTCGAGGCGGCGATGCTGATGCACGGCGCGTTCGACGGGTTCCCGGCGACGAACGCGACGCCGGACCTGCTCTACGTCCACGCCTCGGGCGGGCGGAAGCCGTTCGTGCCGCTGGCCGTCAAGCCGCCCAAGGGCGATCCGCGCACCGTGGCGGAGATCGTCGAGGAGCACGCCACCCGCCTGAGGGGGCTCGTCGCCCGCTTCATGACCGGGCAGGCCGCCTACACCTCGCGGCCCTACGCGAAGTACGCCAAGTCCTACGGCGACTACGACCACCTCGCCCGCGTCGGCGAATGGTCGCTCGGGGGAGATAGCGAGGGCTGATCCGGTCGCCTCCGGTCGATCGGAGCGGATGCACGCGTCTCCCTCCCTCGCAGTGGGGGGAGGGAAAGGCGCGAGAGCAGCCTCCGAATCGATCCGGAGGCGAGCCGCAGCCTCAGACCGGCGCCAGCGCCGCGCGGGGATCGTGGCGGGCGAGCCGGCCGAGCAGGTACTCGACCTCGGCGACCGCCTTCGGGCCCAGCGTGCCGCCGGGCTTGCGCTGGGCGGCGGAGGCGATCAGCCCGCGGCGCGCCATGACGTACTTGCGCACCGCCAGCCCGATGCCGGGCTGCTGCTCGTAGCGCAGCAGCGGCAGATGGGCGTCGAACAGGTCGTGCGCGGCGTCGCGCTCGCCCGCGGACGAGAGGCGGACCACGTCGGCGAGCATGTCGGGGAAGGCGTAGCCGGTCATCGCCCCGTCGGCGCCGCGCTCGGTCTCGAAATCGAGGAACAGGCCGCCGTTGCCGCACAGGATCGAAATGCGCCGCATCGAGCCCTCCGCCTCGAAGTCGCGTAAAGCCGAGATCTTCTCGAGCCCCGGCCAGTCCTCGTGCTTGAGCATCCGGCAGGCCGGGTTGTCGTTGACGATCCGGCGGATCACGCCCGGCGTCATCACCACGGTGAAGGTGAGGGGATAGTCCTGGATCACGAACGGCACGTCGGCGCCGATCGCCTCGGCGGCCTGCGCGTAGTAGGCGACGATCTGGTCGTCCGTGCGCAGGGAACTGGGCGGCGCGATCATGACCCCGGCCGCGCCCGCATCCATCGCGCTGCGGGCCAGCGACGCCATCGCGGCGAAGCCCGGCGCCGAGACGCCGACGATCACCGGCAGGCCCTTCGCCCGCACGATGAAGCGTCGGGCGACGTCGAGCGCCTCGCCCTGGTCGAGCTTGGGCGCCTCGCCCATCACCCCGAGCACGGTGAGGCCGGTGGCGCCGTTTGCGGCGTAGAAGTCGGTCAGCCGGTCGATCGAGTCGTGGTCGATGCGGCCGTCCGGGTGGAACGGCGTCGGGGCGATCGGGAAGACGCCGCGTTCGGAGGCATCGAGGCGCATGGGGTTTGATCCTTCGTGACGGCGTCGGGACGAGGAACGCGGACGATAGACCGACTCGGCGGTGGCGTCGCAGCCGCTCAGGCGATGCCGAGGGCCCGGATCAGCACGAGGCTGATGCCGATGAGCACGAGGAGCGAGCCGGTGACGGCGGCGGTGACGCGTCCGCCGACGCGCGCGAGGATGCGCACGTCGACGCCCAGGCCGAGCGCGGCCATCGAGACGATGGTAAGGATGCCGGCGAGCCTCGTCAGCGGAAGCGCGGCCGCGTCGGGGATCAGGCCGAGGGAGCGCAGGCTCGCCAGCACCAGGAAGCCGACGATGAACCACGGCACGAGCTTGGTCAGGCTCAGGCGCCCGGGCCGGGCCGCCGCGCCGCCCTCGGCCGGCAGCCGGCGGGCGATCAGCGAGAAGGCGAGCACCACCGGGCCGAGCATCAGCACGCGCACCAGCTTGACCAGAGTGCCGACCTGGGTGCTGGCGAGGCTCACCGGCACGGTGGCGGCCAGCACCTGCGGCACCGCGTAGACGGTGAGCCCGGCGAGCACGCCGTACTGGTTGTCGGACAGGTGGGCCAACGGCACGAACAGCGGCAGGCCGAGCACCATCAGCACGCCGAGCACGGCGGTGAAGGCGATCGCGGCGGCGATGTCCTTGTTGTCGGCCCCGATCACCGGGGCGACGGCGGCGATCGCCGAGTTGCCGCAGATCGCGTTGCCGCAGGCGACGAGGATCGCCATCCGCGCCGGCAGCGCCAGCATGCGGCAGATGCCGTAGCTCGCCGCGATCGTCAGGATCACCGTGCCGACGATGCCGGTGAGCAGCGCCGGGCCGGAGGCGACGATCGCCCCGAGGCTCAGGGAGGCGCCGAGCAGCGTCACGGCGAGCTCGAGCAGCTGCTTGGCGCTGAAGGCGATGCCGCTGCGGAAGCGCGCCCCCGGCACCCACGCGCTGCGGAGCGCGATGCCGAGCAGGATCGCGATCACCAGCGCCTCGATATAGGGATGGTCGAGCGCGCGCTCCTCGACCGCCTGCACGCCCATCGCGATCCCGGTGATCGCGACGCAGACGAGGATGCCTGGCAGCAGCGCGAACGGGCCGGCGGCGACCGTGGGCGCGGCGTGCGCGGGTGGGGTCATCGGCTTCGAGTCTGCGGTCACGCGGCCTCTCGCTCGGCGGATTCCGCACCCGGGGATGCGTCGAGGAACGAACTTCCACACCGGCGATCCAGCGGAGAAGAAGCCTCTCTTTGTCAAGGAATCTTCGGAAGACGCAACCATTGATCCGGGGGCGGCCAAGCGCGACATCTCCCATCATGACCGTCCAGCTCGACCAGCGCACGACCGCCTACGATCCCTTCGGTGAGCCGATGGAGATGCCGCGCGCCTGCGTCGATGCGAAAGCCCTGGGCGCAGCCGGCAGCTACCGCGAGACGCGCCGTGCGGCCCTGGTGTTCTGGGCTCTGGCGCTTCTGTTCGTCGGCGGCCGAATCTACCTGGCGGATCAAGCCCCGTCGCAGGTCGCGGACGCGGCGCCCGTGCAGGTCACGGCCCTGCGCTGATTTCAGGCCGGTCGCCGGGGGGACACCGCGACGCGGTCCATCCCTCTCGTCCTGCACGTCGAGGCCCGACGTCCGCCGAAGGCCTCATGGATGGGACGACCGCGATCATCGTTCGACGCGTGCCGTCGCGGCGTGAGCCGTCGTGACGACGCCGAAAGCAAAAACCCTCCCGCGATCGCCCGATCGCGGGAGGGTTTTTGTCACTTCAGCCGGGCGGCGGCCCAGGCGATGTGGTCGTCCATGAAGCTGGAGATGAAGAAGTAGGAGTGGTCGTAGCCCTCGCGCATGTTGAGGGTCAGCGCGATGCCGGCCTTCTTGCAGGCCTCTTCCAGCAGCCACGGCCGCAGCCCGTCCTGAAGGAAGCTGTCGGCGGTGCCCTGGTCGACGAGGAACTCGGGGAAGCGGTGCCCGTCCTCGATCAGCGCGGTGGCGTCGTGGGCGCGCCAGGCCGCCGTGTCCGTGCCGAGATACTTCTCGAAGGCCGGCTTCGACCAGCCCGCCGTGGAGGGCTGGGCGATCGGCGCGAAGGCCGAGCAGGACTTGAAGCGGTCGGGATAGGTCAGCGCGATCGTGAGCGCGCCGTGCCCGCCCATCGAGTGGCCGAAGATGCCCTGGCGGCTCATGTCGGCGGGGAAGTTCTTCGCGACCAGCGCCGGAAGCTCCTCGGTGACGTAGCTCCACATCCGGTAGTTCGCGGAATAGGGTGCCTGCGTCGCGTCGAGGTAGAAGCCCGCGCCGGAGCCGAACTGCCAGTTGCCGGCCTCGTCGGGGATGCCCTCGCCGCGGGGCGAGGTGTCGGGCGCGACGACGATCACGCCGTGGCGGGCGGCGGCCTGCCGGTACTCGCCCTTGTCCATGACGTTGGCGTGGGTGCAGGTCAGCCCCGAGAGGTACCACAGCACCGGCACCGGGCCGTCCTTGGCCTGGGGCGGCACGAAGACCGCGAAGGTCATCGGGCAGCCGGTGGTCGTCGCGTCATGCTTGTACACGCCCTGGACGCCACCGTGCGAGAGGGCCTTCGAGACGGTTTCCATGGGGTGATCTCCTGGGGCTCTGGGGCCGTGACCGGCCGATGGGTCGATACAGGCTCCTCCCTCCCCCGCAGAGGGGGGAGGGAAGCGCGCGTCGGTCCGAGTGTCGGTCCTAGTATAGCACCACCGAGCGGATCGACTTGCCCTCGTGCATCAGGTCGAAGCCGTGGTTGATCTCGTCGAGCGGCATGGTGTGGGTGATCAGGTCGTCGATGTTGATCTTGCCCTCCATGTACCAGTCGACGATCTTCGGCACGTCGGTGCGGCCGCGCGCCCCGCCGAAGGCCGAGCCCTTCCAGACGCGGCCGGTGACGAGCTGGAACGGGCGGGTCGAGATCTCCTTGCCGGCCTCCGCCACGCCGATGACGATCGACTCGCCCCAGCCGCGGTGGCAGCACTCGAGCGCCTGGCGCATCACGTGGACGTTGCCGGTGCAGTCGAACGAGAAGTCGGCGCCGCCGCCGGTGGCGTCGAGGATCGCCGCGACGACGTGATCGTTGCCGACCTCCTTCGGGTTGATGAAGTGCGTCATCCCGAACTTGCGCGCCATCTCCTGCTTGTCGGGATTGATGTCGACGCCGATGATCTTGTCGGCCCCCACCATCCGCGCGGCCTGGAGCACGTTGAGGCCGATGCCGCCGAGGCCGAACACCACGACGTTGGCGCCGGGCCAGACCTTCGCGGTGTAGATCACCGCGCCGATGCCGGTGGTGACGCCGCAGCCGATGTAGCAGACCTTGTCGAAGGGGGCGTCCTCACGGATCTTCGCCAGCGCGATCGCCGGCAGCACGGTGAAGTTCGAGAAGGTCGAGCAGCCCATGTAGTGGAACAGGGTGTCGGACCCGCCCGGGCTGCCGCCGGTGGAGACGCAGGAGAAGCGGCTGGTGCCGTCGGGCATCACGCCCTGGCCCTGCGTCGCGCGGATCGCGGTGCAGAGGTTGGTGCGCTGCGACAGGCAGGACTTACAGCCGCGGCATTCGGGCGTGTAGAGCGGGATCACGTGGTCGCCGACCTTCAGGTCGGTGACGCCGGCGCCGATTTCGCGGACGATGCCCGCGCCCTCGTGGCCGAGGATCGCCGGGAACTTGCCCTCCGAGTCGAGGCCCGAGAGGGTGTAGGCGTCGGTGTGGCAGATGCCGGTGGCCATCACCTCGACGAGGACCTCGCCGGCCTTCGGCCCCTCGATGTCGATGGTCTCGATCGTGAGCGGCTTCTTCGCCTCCCACGCCACGGCTGCGCGCGTCTTCATGATGTCGGGTTCCCTGTGCCTGGACGATAACGGACGGCGTCGACAGGCGACGGCGCTTCGGATCGCTCCACCTGGCGGCGGCGATCCGAACGGCCCGAAATACGAGACGCCTGATGCTGGTTCTCGGCCCCAGACGCAACCGCCATTTCCGCAGGGGGACCCCGCCGCAGGCGCGGACCCGGGCGCTCAGGACCCGGCCGCTCAGGACCCTGCCGCGTGCGGCCGCGTCAAGCCGCGGCCAGCCCGAGCCCGGCCAGCGCCTCCGCGATCTCCGCCTCGCTCAGGAGCCGGATCACCGGTCCCGAGGTCCAGACCAGCATTGGGCGGATCGCGTGGTCCGGGTAGATCCGCGCGAGCAGGCGGGCGTAGAGGGCGATCTGCGCGGTCTCGGGCCGCGGCGGCGGCGCGCCCTCGGCGGGCGGGCGCCCGGTCTTGAAGTCGGCGAGCCGCAC
>NZ_VRVH01000232.1:0-7333 GCF_008040095.1 Methylobacterium sp. WL6
TGCTCTCGGCGGCGTTCGCTCCGGCCGAGGCGGCGACGGCGTCGGACGCTGGCCTCGGCGTTCGTTCTGCCGCGGCACCGGGGGCGGACGCCGCGACTTCGGCCGACGCCACCGCCGCGACGAAGGCCGCCACCCTCCCGTCGACCGATGCCGCGGGCCAGGCCGACGCCGCCGACACGACGAAGGCCGCCACCTTCCCGGCGGCCGATGCTGCGGGCCAAGCCGACGCCGCCACCGCAACGCTCGCCGCGAGTGCGGCCATTGCGCAGCCCGTGACGGGCTCCGACGCTGCGGTGGCCGGGCTGTCCGCCGGCTCGGCCGCGTCCGACGTGACCGCCGGCACCGAGACGGTGTCGTTGGTCCTGGCTGCTCTTGCGAGCCGTGCCGACGCCCTGGCGGCATCGGATGCGCTGGCGGCGGCGCTCACGGCTTCCGCGGCCGTGAGCGAGGTGGCGCCCTCCACCGACGCCGGTGCTGGCGCCCTGTCGCTCGCGGCTCCTGCTTCCGATGCGGCCACGGGTTCGGAGATGGCCGCAGCCAGTCCCTCGGGCGCGATGGTCGCGGCGGACGCGGCGTCGCCGTTGGATGCGGCCTTGCCCTTGAGGTCGGCAGCCTTCGCCGGCGCCGACGCCCTGGCTGGTGGCGATGCGGTCGAGCGAGCCGCCTCGGCTGCGCTTGCCCCCTTCGACGCCGCCGCGCCCGGCGACCTCGCCGCGGCGGCTCTGGCCGCACTACAGGCTGTCGCGGAAGCCGTCTCCTCGACGGACGCGACTGCATCGGTCGCCGTTGCGATGGCTGCGACGGGGGATGCCGCCGCCGGGGCTGACGCTGCCGACGGTACGCTCTGGGTCACCGCTGACCTCGTCGAGATCGTTCCGACCTCGGAAGCTACGACAGCCCGTGCGACGGCAACGGTGGCGGCCGGCGATCAGGCCGCGACCGCGGACGCCGCCGATGTCGTCGCCGCGGTCGCGTTCGACCTGGCCGAGATGGCGGGCTTGGTCGAGGTGCTGGCGGCCGTCCTCGCGGCCTCGGTTCAGGCGCTGGACGCGGTCCCCGTCGTCGAGGCGGGGGCGGTGAGCCTCACCGCCGTGCTACCGGCGGCCGACGCTGGCGCGATCACCGAGGCCCTGGCTGGCGCCGCATCGGCGACCGTTGCCGGTGTCGAGGCCTTCGCGGCGGAGGACGCGGCCGACGGTCGACCGCTCTTTGCGGTCACCGCCGGCGATGCGGCCGCAACCACGGATGCGGCCGGCGTCACGATGGCGCTGGCGCTCAGCCTTTCCGATGCCGCGCTGGCATTGGAGTTGGCCGGCGCAACCCTGACGGCGAGCGTTGCCGGCGCCGACACTTCGGATCTGATCGAGGCGGTTGCGGCGGCTCTGTCGGCGCAGGTTGCGCTGACCGACATGGTCGCGCCGCTCACGGCCGCCATCATCGGCCTGCAGCTCGCGCAGGTCGCGGACGAAGCGGCGCCGGCCGTCGACGCGGCCGTGACGGTCCTGGCGGGTGCGGCGTCGCCCGATGAAAGCCTCGCTGCGGTCGAGGCGGTTGCTGTGACGGCGCAGGTCGTGACGGCCGCCGCCGACATCCTAGCGGCGGTCGAAGCGGTCACCGCCAGCCTCGCCGGCCGGCTCGACGCGGCGGATCTGGCGTCGGTCGCGGACGCGGCGGGTGCCGGTCTTGCCGCGAGCGTTGCGGCGGTCGACGCAACCCGGCCGGACGCCGCGGGGCAGCTTCGTGCCGATGGCGTCGTCGATGCAGCCGATCGAACGGCGCTTGTCGCCGATGCGGTGCCGGTGCTCGGCCTCGACCTCGCCCTTGGCGACCTTCTCGCCCTGGTCGAGCGGCTTGCCGGCGTCCTCTCCCGCTACCCCTTCCTGCGGCTGGCTGGGCGCGCCAGCGGGCTCGCCCTCGTCGGCTGCGGCCAGGGCTTCGACCTCACCGGCCGCGCCAGCGGCGTCGTCCTTGTCGGAACCGGGCAGGGCTTGGCCCTCGTCGGGGTCGGCAGCGGCATCGCTCTCACAACCAAGGCAAACGGCATGGCGACCCCGATCCGAGCCTCCTTCTTCCTCGGCGAGACCTGGCCGATCGAGGCGACGGCGACCGACTTCCGCAACCGGGCCCTCGATTTGACCGGGGCGCAGATTAGCCTGCGCCTAGAGAGGAACGGCGCGGTTGCGATGACCCGACTGCTCGGCGACGGCGTCGAGATCGTCGACGCGAAGGCCGGGACGTATCGCATCCTCGTGACGCCGGCTCACCAGGTGGCCGCGGGGATCAAGGCGACGGCGGCGTCGAAGGGCGCCATCCCTGCCGCCCCGTCGCTCGCCGATCTCGCCGACGGCTACGACGCCGAGATCCGGATCGTGCTCGCCGACGGCACCGTGTCGACCCAGGCCAAGGGCGTGATCGCCGTCCTGGCGAGCGACTTCACGCTCTAAGCCGCCCGGGCCGCGATCGGCCCTTCGCCACTCGGAGATCCTCCATGCTCCTGCAGCGCCTCGCGCTGCGGGCCGCCGTCGCGTGCCTGATGGCCGCGGCGACGCCCGCCTGCGCCCAACTCGCCGGTCGTGCGAGCTTCTACGGCTACGAGTCCGGACGCGTTCGCGCCGACGGCTATCCCTTCGATCCGCTGGAGTTCGGGGCGGCGCACTGGACGCTGCCGCTGTGCCGGCGTCGGGCTCGTGAAGCGGGCCGCTGCCGGCCGGTCCGGGTGAAGGTCACCGACAACGCCACCGGCCGCAGCGTGGTCGTCCCGATCAACGATCGCGGCCCGCACCCGCGCCTGCACCGCGCCATCGACCTCTCGCTCGGCGCCGCTCGGGCGCTCGGCATCACCGATCGCGGCGTGATCGACGCACGCGACGCGGCTCGGCGAGAAGCTCCGGCGCGAGGGCCTCGGCACGAACCACGTCTCGGTGTTCTACCATACGAGCGAGCACGACCGGGGCGCGCCGATGCGCTCGGTCTCGACCACCGTGACGTTGCCGGAGGCGACGAACGACACTCTGGCCCTGATCAAGGCAGCGCGGCTCGGCGTCGCGAGGACCTGGCGCGAGCCCGGCGCCCGGCCGTGGCGGTTCAGCAAGGCCGGCATCGTCACCACCGACCTGATGTCCTTAGAGGCCAGCCCACGCGCTCTGATCGGCCAGCTCGACCGGGAGCGCTCCGGCCCGCTGATGGCGGCGATCGACGCCTGCAACGCCCGCTTCGGCCGCAGCAGCGTCGTCCCCGCCCGGGCTGGTCTCGTCGAGAAGCGGACGTGGAGCACGAAGTTCGAGATGCGGACGCCGCGCTACACGACACAGGTCGGCGAGCTGCCGATTGCGGTGGCTTGAAACAGGCGCTTCACACCAGCAACCAAGTCGACGTTCTCATGCTGGTAACTGGCGGTGGCCTGGTAACAGAGGCGTGCAACATCAATGGCATCGCCCCGACTGTTAATCGCCTTGTCGCAGGTTCGAGTCCTGCTCGGGGAGCCATCACTTCTCCAAGCCATTTTTCGGATTGATCTTTTCGCTCCGAACCCCGCACCGGTTCAGGAGAAGCGGAGATGGACATTCGAGCTGCTGCCCTCTCTGCGACCCGCTCGGCGAGTTTCGCTCGGTCGGCTCCGCGCAGGTAGGTCGCGCTCGCGGCTCCCCTCAGCCCATCCGAACCAGGCGTTCCATTCGGCCTCCGTGGCGCCCTCCTCCGCCGCGCGCCCGCCTTGCGCAGACCGTGCGCTGCGCCAGCTCGCAGCATCACTCCGAACCGCGGCGCATATTGCGGACCGGGCGGTCATCGCCGCCTTCCTCCAGGACGCGGCGACGACCATGGCCGCTCACAACCCGCTGTCTCGAACGAGCGCGGGCGCTCGGCGCCACTGGACCGGGCGGCAGCGAGAATTCGCATCGTTCGGCCGCCGATGCCCACGGTGGGCCGGAGGCTCGGTTCGATGCCCTGCCACCTCACGGCAGTTGATACGGTCAGGTCGGATCTTCGGTCAGGTCTTTGAACTCGTCCTTGAGGCAAGCATGCACGCGCCTGAGCCATAGTTGAGCTTCAGCCTCTTCAGCCTTGGCGGCCTCTGCCTGCTTCTCTGCAAGCTTCGCCCTGGCTTCCGACAGCCGAGCCAGTTCCTCAGCCCTCTCGGCACGTGCGATGGCCGCGGCCGCTGAAGCTTCGGCAGCCTCGGCGCGCCGTTCGGCCTCTTCGGTGTGCTTGAGGCTACGGCGAATGATCGACTGAGACTGGCGGGACACCTCCTGCGCGAAATCGCGTGCCCGGCGCACGCGGTCTCCAACGTCGCGGATCAGGTCGAGCGCGGCAGGCCAGTCGGTTTCGCCAGGACCGACATCCGCAAGCCTTGACGGTGAGATGCCCGGCTCCACGAAGAGGGGTACGATCTTGCTGACGGACTGCAGCCCGGCCGCCAACTCGGAGCTGCTGCGCCAAGCATCGTCGGCCGGGATATCACGTCCGGCCGGGCGGACGGTGATTGCAGGACGCTGAGCTGAGTTCGGCATCACGCAGTCCTCTTCACATCCGGCTCAAGGGTGAACTCGCTCGCGATCGTGTCGTAGACGCGTGTGAGCCACTCCTCCGCGATCCGCGCTCGCTCTTCGGCCGCCTTTACCCTCTCGTCGGCCAGCTTCAGCATGGCGTCGGCACGGCTCTGAATTTCAGCGGTGCGCGCCTCAGCGTTTCGGACCCGCTCGGCGGCGTTGCGGACATCTTCGCGGACGCGGTCGAGCACCTCCTGGACGCGCAGCTCCTGTTCTTGAGCCTGCGCCTCGACCTCGCGGGCGTGATTGGCCGCATGCCGAACCCGCTCGATCAGCTTCGACCAATCCTGTGGCGAGGAACGACGGGTGGGAGCGCCTCCACCACCGATGTCGTCGAGAGGCCCGACCAACCTCAACACGTTGGCCAGGTGGGTGTCGGTCGAGGAGGTCACATTCGTAGGCGCTTCGAGTTCGGAGGGGCTCTCCCAGGGGTATCGCTTGCTCGGACCCGTCATGACGCTTTCATTTCGCCTGGCTTCGTTCCGGAACCGCCATCCCGGGCTCACGGTGTGAGCATGTCCAAGAAGCCTAAAATATACTGATGTGTCTACCTGGCGCGCTTCTTATTGCCTTTAATTGATATCGCTTCCGCGCGGCGGTTCTTTATTGAGAGACCGTTGTGGCGGTTGAAACACAACATGCCGAGGAGCGCTGACATATGTAGCGTCAGATGCTCGATAACCTCGGCGCTCAGATCTGCCACCGTTGCCGGAAGCCCGCTCGCTCTCGGGGGTATGGACTCCCGACACGGTCGTCGCACAATCAGCCGCTGGCACCCAACCCCTCGTGCTCCCCCGCTACTCCCAGTCGGCGGCCGATCCTTCGGCAGCCCGCTCCAGGAACGTGGCCGGGGCCTTCCAGCCAACCTCCGCGCCGTTCGGATCGCCCCGATCCGGCGGCACGTAGCGACCGCGGTTGTCCTTCAGGCGCCGTCCCTCGCGAGAGGCATCGGCGTGGCTCCGTTGAATGGAGCCCCTACGATCCGGCCGGCGTATGAAAGTCGAAATGGCGTGCGCGGTCAGCGGTCGAAAATAATTTTCGGCAGCCGCTGACGGAATCGGGTTGCGCCTGACCCTGTCGGCCCGTGTACGCACTGGGTCCGCCCAACGTCGGGTCACGAGGGTGCGAGAGCAGGTTGTCGGCTGGAATGTAGGCGGCGGCCCTGCTCGAAGGGGCAAACAGGACCGTCGCAACAGATCGAGCGACCTGCTGGCCGCGGATGCGGCGGCGCCCACGGTGGATCAGATGGGTTGCTGAGGGATGAGCGATGAGACGACGGCTCTGGTCCTGGCGCTCGCGACCGAGAACGCGGAATTGCGCGCGGCGCTCGCCGAGGCTCAGGAACTCTTAATCGAGACCGCCGTCGATGCCGGCGAGATGCATGCCCGTGTCGAGGAATTGCAGATGGAGTTGGCCGTGGCACGTGCGAACCGTGATGCCTGGATGATCCGCGCGAGGCGGCAGGCCTGATGATCGACCCCTACATCTGCCAGCCACGCGATACGGAATTTCGGACCCTGCTGGGAGCGCTCGACGACAACCTGCGGACGCGCACCATCCACAACCTGGCCAGGCTTCGCGTCGATCGCGAGGGCGGCGAGGGTACGTATCGGGACATGCTGGCCCTGATCGCCGCCGGGGGCACCGGCGCGCTCGCGGCCCAGCGTGCCCTGGACCGTGTCCACGAGAGAGCCGAGAGGAACCTCTCGGACGTCCTGGCGGCCTTAGCAGAGGGCAGCGCCACCTGACGGCTCGGGACGGATTTGCCGACCGCGAATGCGGCGCAGACCACAGCCGGCAGATCGATGGCCGCCGAGCTATCCAGACCGCTGTTCCTACCCGATCGACGGGCGCGAGCTGTCGGCCATGGTCCGGTTCCGGCGTGCCGGCGGCGCCTGCGAGGGCTGCGGACGACCGCATGGGCGCATGGTTTCCCACCTGGGCGACGGGCGGTGGCGGAATGCCGAGGTTGGCACCTGGCGTGACGGGAAGGGCAAAAGCCTCACCGCGCTGCCGCGTGAACCACGACCGGCCCGAGCATCAGCGGCGGCGGTCGCCGTTCCGGCGCCGTGCGCTGGGCAACCTATTCGGTGGCACCGAACTGCGCCCACGGGCCAGCCAGGCGCCCGACTGCAGCGCCCTCGAAGCGGATCCCTTCGGCAGTCAGTCAGGGTGTGAACTTTGGGGGTAACGCGCGTAGTGCGACCCAGGAAAGCCAGGCCGAGACAGCAGGGCTGTTTGCCCACCAGGGACTTACGTGAAAGCGTGCGGATGGCGGGGCGCGCCTCATGATGCGAGGGCGTGATTGGATCAGAATAGAGGGATTGCAGGTGTGTCTTAGTCGCTACAGCAACTGCGCGGGAAAAGGGTATCTAGCAGTCAACTAGGCACACCGATCGGCACCCGACATATGAACAAGATCCTTACGTCCCTCGCAGCCTTCACGGCTCTCACCGCTGCCGCGTCCGCCGCCGACCTTCCGCGTCGCGCCCCGCCGCCGGTGTTCACCCCGGTTCCGGTGTTCACCTGGACGGGCGCCTACTTCGGTATCAATGCCGGCTACGGCTTCGATGCCAACGACAACCGCGGCGCCACCGTCGTCGGTGTCTCGCCGCAGAACGCGATCTTCGCCGGCCCGGCCGGTGGTAACCGCGCTGGCGTGCTCGCCTTCGGCGGCAGCCGCGGCAACGACGGCTTCACCGGCGGTGGCCAGGTCGGCTACAACTACCAGTTCACCCCGGGCTCGGGCGTCGTGATCGGCATCGAGGCCGACGCGCAGTACG
>NZ_VRVH01000233.1:0-7263 GCF_008040095.1 Methylobacterium sp. WL6
GCTGCAGGGCGGCCGGCACGGCCACCGCCGCCCGCGCCAGCACGATCGGCGCGCGCACCGGATGCGGGGCGGGGGCCTCGTCGCGCTCCTCGCGCTCCGGTGCCGGCTTGAACGCCAGCGGCGCCGGCGTCGTGCGCGAGAACCGCTCCGGCTCCTCCGAGGGCCCGAGATCGGCCACCATCACCGGGGTGCGCACGCCCGCCGGCCCGCCGTCGGTGCGCAGCGTTGCCAGGAGCTTGCGGTCGTCGGAGCCGGCGACCGAGGCCTTGCCGAGATAGGCGACGCGCACGTGCGCGGTGCCCTTGTTGTGGAACTCGAGCGCCCGGGCGACCTCCTCCGAGACGTCCATGACGCGGTCGGCATGGTAGGGGCCGCGGTCGTTGACGCGCACCACCATCGAGTAGCCGTTCGCGGTGTTGGTGACGCGGACGTAGCTCGGCAGCGGCAGGGTCGGGTGGGCGGCGGCGATCGAGTGGCGGTCGAACACCTCGCCGTTGGCGGTCATCCGCCCGTGGAAGGCGGCGCCGTACCACGAGGCCAGGCCCTCGCGGACGTAGCCGCGGGCATCCTCCTTGGGCACGTAGGTGCGGCCGGCGACCACGTAGGGCTTGCCCGAGAAGCGGCGTCCGCCGCCCTTCGGGATCACGTCGCCCTCGTTGTAGAGGCGCGGGCTGGTCTTCACGCCGTATTTCGGGTCGAGCCCGTTGCCGGCGGGGCCGGCGAACTTCTGCGGGTTCGTGCTGCAGTTGGCGGTGGCCAGCGCGATCGCCGAGACCGCGAGCAGGCGCCGCAAGGGAAGCGGGCCGCGGCGCGAATCCGGGATTCGAAGAAGCGTCGAACGCGCCATGCCCACCGGATCCGCCTGTACGCCACGTGCCGAAGGTCCGGCCCGCACGGGAGCGGTCACGCCGGGGCGTCCGGCTCGCCCCCTGCACAAGGGGGCGGCGACCGAACGAGCCGACACTTGTCCGAACGCCGTAAAGGAAGCCTGAACGGAACGCGCCGCGCGCCGTCCGACCGCCGCGATTCACAGGGTTTCGCGTTCCCGCATCGCTTGAGCGTTCGGCGCCAAGACGTTCCAGGATCGTTCAGAAACCGCTCGCACGCGGATCGGCGAGACCGGGCGGGGGCAAGGCCCGTACCCGTGATCTCGCCGGTGCGGTTGCGGAGCCTCAGCGCTGGAGCGGCTCCGAGAGCTGCTCGATCGAGCGGGCGCCGCGCTGCTTGAACAGCAGGTCGAGGGCTTCCAGCATGATCGCGTGCATCTTGGTGCGCTCGGCATAGGCGAGGTCGCGCAGCTGGTCGTAGACCGGCGGCTCGAGATAGACCGACATCTGCCGGGCGCGCTCCTTCAGGGTGGCGGGCCCGCGCTTCGGCGGGCTCGCGCCGCGGTCGAGCTGGACGATCTCGGCGGTCTGCGGCACGGCGCGCGCGGCCGGCACCGAGGCCGCGACGATCGAGGCGAGATTGAGCTTAGGCGGCTTCGACATGCTTCACCGCCTTGCCGGATCCGGTCTGGCCCGAAACGGGCTTGCCCGAGACCGCCTGTGCCGATCCGACCTTACCCGCCTGCGTGCGCTTCTCGATCCAGGACCACAGCCGGCGCACCTCGCCCGCCGCCTGCCCCTTCGGGTTGAACTCGGTGACGCCCTGGCCGACGCCGATCGCGTCCTGGTGGTCGGTGCGCGCCACGATGTTGACGTCGGGCAGGATGCCCAGCACCGCGAGGCCGTCGGCCGCGTCGCGGATGCGGTAGGAGCGCGGCGGCGTCTGGTTGAGGACGAAGGCGAACTTCTTCTCGAGCCGATATACGGCGGCGAGCGTCGGCTTGAAGGCGCGCAGGTCCGCGGGCGTCGGCCGGCACGGGATGATGCAGAGGTCGGCGGCGCGGATCGCCGAGAGGGTGCCGGTGGAATCGACGCCGGGCGTGTCGATGAAGACGTAGTCGTAGGCCGAGTCCCGAAGCTGGGTCATCACGGCGTCGATCTGCGTCGCATCGATCTGCGCGACCTCGGGGCCCTCCGCGGTGCGGTGGTCGAGCCAGTCGGAGATCGTGGCCTGCCGGTCCATCTCCAGGATGCAGACCGAGCGGCCGGCCTCCTGTGCGGCGACCGCGAGCGAGATGCAGAGCGTGCTCTTGCCGCTGCCCCCCTTCTGGGTGACGAAGGTGATCGCTTTCATCGGCCGGTCCTCGGTTCAAGCTGCCTTGGCTCAAAAGCGCGCGCATGCGCGTCGCGGTGCGGCACGATCCGGCGTCCTGCCGGGCGCGGGCATGCCGCCGTCCCGTTCGCAGGCCAAAGCCGGAGTTGCGGCGCACGCGCTCCGGGCAACCTAGAATCGGGGAGCTCCGCGCGAAGGCGAGGATCCTGTGACCCAGGGATGCCGTGATCCCGATATCGCGTCGGTTATGGTTAAGAGGCCGTTAACGGAGGCGGCCCCGTCTCGGGCCGGCCCGCATCCGCTCGCCATCCGCCGGCTCCGGAACGCGGCCCGAGACCCGGGATGCGGAGGGTTTTTCCAACCTCAAGTTTGTTTTCGAGGGCTCCCTGTCGGTTCTCACTTTTCTTAGAGGAAGCGATGCCTTAGATTGCTTTTCGAGGGCGCCATCCCGTCCGTCGATCGCACCTCAAGTTTATTTTTGCTGCCGCCGGCCTTTAGGAGTTGCATGGCACAGGCTCCGAACCCGCACTCCAACGACGAGCTCCGAGCTGTCCTCGACGCCTCCGGCGTCGTCGGCGCCTGGGTGCACGATCACTGGGCGGGGCGTCTCACGCTGTCGGGCGACTTCGCCGGCTTGCTCGGCCTCGATCCCGAGGTCGCCGCCGGCGGGGTATCGATCGACACGTTCCTCGAGCGGACCCATCCCGAGGACCGCAGCCGGGTCGAGAGCTGCCTGCACGCGGCCGGTGAGATCGGCGGGCCGGTCGAGGCCGAGTTCCGGACCGTCGAATCGGCGGCGGGCGTGCGCAAGCTCCTCATCCGCGGGCGCGTCGAGCGCAATGCGGTCGACGAGACGGCGCAGGGGCGGGGCATCGCGATCGATCTCACCGAGAACCGGTCGGCGGACCTGCGCCAGACGGAGCGCCTCGTGAACCGCATGGCCGAGCACGCCATCGCGCTCCGCGCCCTCGCCGACGGCCTCGGGGAGGCGAACCTGACCAAGCTGATCGACGGCCTGATGATCGAGATCGGCTTCGAGCTCGCCAAGTTCCTGCAGGATCCGCGCGCCCTCGGCGAGCTCCGGGCCGAGCGCCACCACTGATCCGGGCGGCCGCAGGCCGTTGGATCACGCTGCCGTGCGCGGTACTGTCCGGGCCTTGCTCGCCGGGAGGCCGCCATGCGCCGCGACACGATCTACGACCGCGACCTCGACCGGAATCCGGCCAACCACCAGCCGTTGACGCCGCTGGGCTATCTCGACCGGGCGGCGCGGGTGTTTCCCGACCAGGTCGCGGTGATCCACGGGCCCCTGCGGCGCAGCTATGCCGAGCTCTACGCCCGCTGCCGCCGCCTGGCCTCGGCGCTCGCCGCCCACGGGATCGGCCGGGGCGACACCGTCGCGGTGCTGCTCGCCAACACGCCGGCGATGATCGAGTGCCACTACGGCGTGCCGATGGCCGGCGCCGTGCTCAACACCCTCAACACCCGCCTCGACGCCGCGGCCCTGGCCTTCTGCCTCGACCACGGCGAGGCCAAGGTCCTCGTCGCCGACCGCGAGTTCTCGCGCGTCGCGCGCGACGCGCTGGCGCAGTCCGGGCGCAGCCTGCTGGTGATCGATTACGACGATCCGCACTATGCCGGCGCCGGCGAGGCCCTCGGCACCCGCGACTACGAGGCGTTCCTCGCCGAGGGCGATCCCGAGCACGACTGGGCGATGCCCGACGACGAGTGGGACGCGATCAGCCTGAACTACACCTCCGGCACCACCGGCGACCCGAAGGGCGTGGTCTACCACCACCGCGGCGCGGCGCTGCTGGCGCTCGGCAACGTCGTCACCGGGAGCCTGGGGCAGCACCCGGTCTATCTCTGGACGCTGCCGATGTTTCACTGCAACGGCTGGTGCTTCCCGTGGACGCTGTCGATCGTGGCCGGCACCCATGTCTGCCTGCGCCAGGTCCGGGCCGAGGCGATGTACGCGCTGATGGCCGAGCACGGCGTCACCCACCTGTGCGGGGCGCCGATCGTGATGCAGCTGCTGATCAACGCCTCCGACGCCGAGCGCCGCCCCCTGCCCCACCGGGTCGCGTTTTTCACCGCCGCCGCGCCGCCGCCGGAGGCGGTGCTGGCGGGCATGCGCGAGGCGGGCTTCGCCGTCACCCACCTCTACGGGCTGACCGAGAGCTACGGCCCGGCCGTCGTCAACGCGTGGCATGCCGAATGGGACGACCTCCCGGCCGACGCGCAGGCCGCCAGGAAGGCGCGCCAGGGCGTGCGCTATCCCGTGCTCGAGGGCCTCGACGTGCGCGACCCCGAGACCCTGGAATCGGTGCCGGCGGACGGCCGGACGATGGGCGAGGTGATGATGCGCGGCAACGTGGTGATGCGCGGCTACCTCAAGAACCCGGCCTCCACCGAGGCGGCGTTCCGGGGCGGCTGGTTCCACACCGGCGACCTCGGCGTGAAGCACCCCGACGGCTACGTGCAGCTCAAGGACCGCTCGAAGGACATCATCATCTCGGGCGGCGAGAACATCTCCTCGATCGAGGTCGAGGACGCGCTGTTCAAGCACCCGGCGGTCGCCGTTGCCGCGGTCGTCGCCAAGCCCGACGACAAGTGGGGCGAGACGCCGTGCGCCTTCGTCGAGCTCAGGGACGGCGCCGCGGCCAGCGCCGACGACCTCATCCGCTGGTGCCGCGGGCGGCTCGCCGCCTACAAGATGCCCCGGACCATCGTGTTCGGGGAGCTGCCCAAGACCTCCACCGGCAAGGTGCAGAAGTACCTGCTGCGCGAGCGGGCGCGGCAGGAGCCGGGGCAAGAATCGTAGGGAGCCGAGGATCATGGCAGGCGACGCGGGCGGCGCGCGCCGCCCGCGGGAGGCTCACCACTTGTAGCTCAGGCTCGCGGTGATGCGACGGGCTTCGCCGTAGAAGCAGGCCGCAGTCGACTGGCAGGCCGAGACGTAGCGCTTGTCGGCGATGTTCTGAGCGTTCACCGCGAAGCGCCAGTTGTCGCGGGTGTAGTGCACCACCGCGTCGAACAGCACCCGCTCGGGCACCGTCAGGGTGTTGGCGGTGTCCGCAAACGAGCGCCCGACGTAGCGCGCGCCGCCGCCGAAGCCGAAGCCGCGCCACTCGCCCCCCGGGATCGTGTAGTCGGCGAACACGGTGGCCAGCGTCTCCGGGGTCGCGGTCGGCGCCCGGCCGATCACCCCGACGTCGCCGCGGGTGACCTCGATGTTGAAGGTCGTGAACGAGGCCGTGACGTTGAGGTCGCGGGTGAGGTTGGCCACGAACTGCGCCTCGAAGCCGCGCGAGCGCGTCTCGCCGAGCTGGAGCTGGTTGAGGTTGTTGCTCGGGTCGATCGTCAGCGAGTTGGCCAGGGTCAGATCGAAGGCGGCCAGCGTCAGGAAGGCGTCGTAGCCCGGCGGCTGGTACTTCACGCCGACCTCGTACTGGTCGCCGGTGGTCGGCTTGAACGGCTGGCTGAAGAAGTTCGTCCCGATCTGCGGGTTGAAGAAGCTCGCGTAGGAGACGTAGGGCGCCAGGCCGAAATCGAAGTTGTAGATCAGGCCGTAGCGCTGGGTGCCGGCGTTGGCGGTCTGGCGCGTGACGGTGCTGGCCAGCAGGTTGTTGACCTCGTTCGAGGTGAAGTCGCCGCGGCCGGAAAGCACCAGGGTCAGCTCGGGCGTGAGCTTGATCTGGTCCTGCGCGTAGAGACCGACCTGCTGGAAGACGTCGTAGTTGACCAGGTAGGGCGCCGCCGCCACGGTCGGCGAGCCGTAGTTCGGCGCCAGCAGGTTGAAGTTCGCGACCGCCGGGCCGACGAAGCCGCCCGTCGCCTGGTTGTCGTTCAGCTGCACGTTCTTGTAGTCGAGCCCGACCAGGAAGGTGTGCCGGAACAAGCCGTCGTTGAACCGGGCGACCGCGTTGTTGTCGACGTTGAACGCGCCGATCCGCGAGGTGGCGCGGAAGCGGTAGCGCGCCAGCTGCGTCTGCAGCGGGTCGGCGTAGCCGTTGATGCTGAACGAGTTGTCGTAGGACTCGCTGTACGCGTAGCGCAGGTTCTGCCGGAACGTCCACGTGTCGTCGAAGACGTGCTCGAACTCGTAGCCGAGGCTGTACTGCGTCCGGCGATAGACGTTGTTGTCCTTGTCCTGGACGTTGTAGCTGCGCGGGATGCGCGCGCCGAACACGTCCGGGCGCGCCGTGCCCTGGTAGGGCAGGAAGGCGTTGATGCGGCCGGTGTCGTCGTATTGCAGGCTCGTCAGCACGGTGAGCGTGGTGGCGCCGTCCGGCTTGTAGGTGAAGCTCGGCGCGATGTAGCCGCGGTTCTCGTCGAGGCCGTCGACCTGCGTGCCGCCCTGCCGGCCGATGCCGGTCAGGCGGTAGAACCAGTGGCCCTCGGTGTCGGCCGGGCCGCCGAAATCGAAGGCGAGGTACTTCTGGCCGAACGAGCCGCCGCCGACCTCGACGTAGTTCAACGGCTCGAGCGGGGGCTTCTTGCTGATGATGTTGATCAGGCCGCCGGGGCCGCCCTGGCCGAACAGCACGGCGGCGGGGCCGCGCAGCACGTCGACGCGCTCGACCCCGAACGGATCGACCTTGTAGGAGGCGAAGCCGTAGTTGAACAGCTGCAGCCCGTCCCGGTACAGGCCGGTGTCGCTCGCGGTGAAGCCGCGGATCTGGAAGAAGTCGACCCGCGAATCCGGGCCGAAGGCGTTGCCGAACACGCCGGCCGAATAATTGATGATCTCGCCGATCTGCTGGGGCTTGATCGCGTCGAGCTGCTGCCGGCCGATCACGCTGACCGATTGCGGCGTCTCGATCAGCGGCGTGTCGGTCTTGGTCGAGGTCAGCGTGCGCTTGGCGACGTAGCCGTCGATCGGCCCGCGCGGATCCTCGCGCGGGACCACGACGCGCGCCGCCGTGCCGTCGCGCGACTCGACGGTCAGTTCCTCCAGGCGCACGCTGCCCTGCGCCGAGGGCTCGCCGACGCCGCGGCGCGGCGCGGTCGCCTCCTGCGCGGACGAGGGCAGGACGAACGGCGCCAGCGCGATCAGCGAGGCGCCGGCCAGCACGAGGCGACGCGGGTTCGGGGTGGGGC
>NZ_VRVH01000234.1:0-7250 GCF_008040095.1 Methylobacterium sp. WL6
CCGCCGCTTCGCGCTCCGCTTCCGGCAGGCCCGCGATCAGCGCCGCCGCCCGCCCCTCGACCGCGATCACCACGTCGTAGATCTCGCGCATGTCGGCCGGCGCCAGCGCGCAGATGACGATGCCCTTGCGCGACAGGATCCGGACGAGGCCGTCCTCCTGCAGGCGGATGGCGGCCTCGTGGACCGGCGTCCGGCTCATGCCGAGGCGCAGCGCGATCTCCTGCTCGGAGGCCTGGTACCCGGGCGGAAACCGCGATTCGCGGATCTCCTCCTTCATCGCCGCATAGGCGTCGTTGACGAGGGAGGGACGCCTGTCGCCCTCCTCGGCCTTCTCCGCACGCACCCGAACCATCACGACCTCCCACCGCGGCGCAGGCCTATCAGCTTCCATGGAGGCTGCAATGCAGGCTTGACGCGACCGCCTGCAATATCTTACCACATGCCATTTTGCATGGAAGTTGGCACTGAAGACTGACCGATCGCCGGAGCCCATCCGAGGAGGACACGATGGACCGCTCGCACGAGCAGGCGACCATGCGCCGGGTCGCGTGGCGCCTGGTGCCGTTTATCTGCCTGCTGTACTTCGTCGCCTTCATCGACCGGGTGAACATCGGCTTCGCCGCCCTGACGATGAACAAGGACCTCGGCTTCACCTCGGCGGTGTTCGGCTTCGGCGCCGGGGTGTTCTTCTTCGGGTACTTCCTGTTCGAGGTGCCCTCGAACTACATCCTCGACAAGGTCGGCGCGCGCCTGTGGATCGCCCGGGTGATGATCACCTGGGGGATGCTGTCGGGCGCCTTCGCCTTCATCCAAGGCGAGACCAGCTTCTACGCGCTGCGCTTCCTGCTCGGCGCGGCGGAAGCCGGGTTCTTTCCCGGCATCATCCTCTACCTGACCTACTGGTTCCCGGCCCGCTACCGCGCGGCGGTGGTCTCGCTGTTCATGGCGGCGGCGCCGATCTCGGTGCTGCTCGGCTCGCCGCTCTCCAGCGCGCTCCTGGAGATGGAGGGCCTCCTCGGCCTGCACGGCTGGCAGTGGATGTTCATCGTCGAGGCGGTGCCGGCCGTGATCCTCGGGGTCGTCGTGCTGTTCTACCTCACCGACCGGCCCGAGAAGGCGACGTGGCTCGCCGACGACCAGCGCGCCTGGCTCGTCGCGGAGATGGACGCCGAGCGCGCCGGCAAGCGGGTGCACGCCAAGCACGGCCTCATGGCCGGGATCACCGACATCCGCGTGCTGGCGCTAGCGCTGATCTACTTCGGCACCTCCGCCGGCCTCTACACGCTCGGCATCTGGGCGCCGCAGATCATCAGGAGCTTCGGCCTGTCGACGCTGGCGGTCGGCTTCCTCAATGCCGTGCCGCCGACGATCGCGGTGGTCGCGATGATTCTGTGGGCGCGCCATTCCGACCGGACCGGCGAGCGCACCTGGCACGTGGTCGTCGCCTGCCTCGTCGCGGCGGCCGGCCTGATGCTGGCCGGCGGCGCCGCCTCGACGCTGGCGGTCGTCGCGGCCCTGAGCCTCGTCAACGTCGGCATCAGCTCGGCCAAGCCCCCGCTCTGGGCGATGCCGACGATGTTCCTGTCCGGCTCGGCCGCGGCGGTGGGCATCGCCACGATCAACGCGATCGGCAACCTCGGCGGCTTCGTCGGCCCCTGGGCGATCGGCTGGATCAAGGACCGCACCGGCAGCTTCACCGGCGGCCTGGTCTTCGTGGCGGCGCTCCTCGTCCTCTCGGCCGTCCTCACGCTCGTCGTCGCCCGCTCCGGGCGGCGGGCCGAGCCGGCCGGCGCCACCGCGCGCTAGAACCCCGCTCGATCCTCGCACCGCATCCCACGGAGACCCGTCATGACCACCTACAGAATCGCCGCCATTCCCGCCGACGGCATCGGCATCGAAGTCATCGCCGCCGGCATCGAGGTGCTCGACGCGCTCGCCGAGAAGGCCGGCAGCTTCGATTTCCGGTTCGACCACTTCGACTGGGGCTCGGACTACTACAAGCGCCACGGCGTGATGATGCCCGCCGACGGGCGCGACCAGATCCGCCACCACGACGCGATCTTCTTCGGCGCCGTCGGCGCGCCCGACGTGCCCGACCACATCACGCTCTGGGGCCTCAGGCTCGCGATCTGCCAGCCCTTCGACCAGTACGCCAACGTCCGCCCGACCCGGATCCTGCCCGGCATCACCTCGCCGCTGCGCCACGTGTCGGGGCCGGAGCTCGACTGGGTGATCGTGCGCGAGAACTCGGAAGGCGAGTATGCGGGCGTCGGCGGGCGCGTGCACCAGGGCCATCCGAACGAGGTCGCCACCGACGTCTCGATGATGACCCGCTCAGGGGTCGACCGGATCATCCGCTACGCCTTCAAGCTCGCGCAGTCGCGCCCGCGCAAGCTCCTGACCGTGGTGACGAAGTCGAACGCCCAGCGCCACGCCATGGTGATGTGGGACGAGATCGCGGCCGAGGTCGCCCGGGACTTTCCCGACGTGACCTGGGACAAGATGCTGGTCGACGCCATGACCATGCGCATGACGATGAAGCCGCAGACCCTCGACACCATCGTCGCGACCAACCTCCACGCCGACATCCTCTCGGACCTCGCCGCGGCGCTCGCCGGCTCGCTCGGCATCGCGCCGACCGCCAACATCAACCCGGAGCGCACCTACCCGTCGATGTTCGAGCCGATCCACGGCTCGGCCTTTGACATCACGGGCAAGGGCATCGCCAACCCGATCGCCACCTTCTGGACCGCGTGCCAGATGCTGGAGCATCTCGGCGAGGCGCCGGCGGCCGACCGGCTGATGCGCGCGGTCGAGCGCGTCACCGCCGACCCGAGCCTGCACACGCCGGACCTCGGCGGCACCGCCACCACGCGCCAGGTCACCGACGCGGTCATCGCCGCGATCCGCGGCGACAACGCGTAGGTCGTTCGGGGGGGGGCGGGAAGCACCGCCCCGCCCCTCTCCCGTCCGGGAGAGGGGACCCGCGCCTCGACCACGCCGTGTCGCGTAACGAGCCGAGGACCATCGCATCACATCCGCGCGACGGGCCCTCACCGGAACCATCGCCCGGGTAAGGTGGTTGCCTGCAACGCCCGACGGCCGCGTCCGGGCGAAGGAGCGTTCGATGGCCCGGATGGATCTCGCCTACACCGCCTTCGAGGGCATGCGGTTCCTGATGGCGCCGGCGCGCATGGCCGCCGACATGGCGCGGTTCGGCCTGCAGAACCCGGCCAACCCGCTCGCCTACTCGCCCTACGCCCGCTCGATGGCGGCCGGCTGCGAGATGTTCGAGCGGGCCACGCGCCGCTACGGCAAGCCGGCCTTCGGGCTGTCCGAGACCGTCGTCGACGGCGTCGCCGTGCCGGTGACCGAGCGGATCGTGTGGGAGCGGCCGTTCTGCCGGGTGATCGCGTTCGAGCGCGCCTTCGCGACCCCGCCGGCCAGCCCGCAGCCGAAGCTCCTCGTGGTTGCGCCGATGTCGGGCCACTACGCGACGCTGCTGCGCGGCACCGTCGAGGCGATGCTGCCGAACCACGACGTCTTCGTCACCGACTGGTCGGATGCGCGCATGGTGCCGCTGCTCGCCGGCCGGTTCGATCTCGACAGCTACATCGACTATTGCAAGGCGATCTTCGCCGCGCTCGGGCCGGACCTGCACGTGATGGCCGTGTGCCAGCCGGCGGTGCCGGTGCTGGCGGCGATCGCGGTGATGGAGGCCGCGGGCGATCCCGGCGTGCCGGTCTCGATGACCCTGATGGGCGGGCCGATCGACACCCGCCGCTCGCCCACCGCCGTGAACTGCATGGCGCAGGAGCGCGGGCAGGCCTGGTTCGAGACCAACACGATCTCCTACGTGCCGCCGATCCATCCGGGCGCGTGGCGGGCGGTCTATCCGGGCTTCCTGCAGCTCTCGGGATTCATGGCGATGAACCTCGACCGGCACGTGACGGCCCATTCCGACATGTTCGACCATCTCGTGAAGGGCGACGGCGATTCGGCGGAGAAGCACCGCGAGTTCTACGACGAGTACCTGGCGGTGATGGACCTGACGGCCGAGTTCTACCTCCAGACCGTCGAGACGGTGTTCGTGAACCACGACCTGCCCAAGGGCACGATGCGCCACCGCGGCGTGCCGGTCGACCTGACGGCGATCCGCCGCTGCGCGATCCTCGCGGTCGAGGGCGAGAACGACGACATCTCCGGCGTCGGCCAGACGCTCGCCGCCCTCGACCTGACGCCGAACCTGCCCCAGGAGCGCAAGGCCTACCACCTGCAGCCGGGCGTCGGGCATTACGGCGTGTTCAACGGCTCGCGCTACCGCACGATCATCGCCCCGCGGATCGCCGCCTTCGTGCGCGCGATGCAGGGGCTTCCGGCCGACGACGCGGCGCCGATTCAGCTCGCGAGCTGAGCGGCGCTTCCGACGGGGCGAAAACGCGCCGGAATCTGGCGTCGCCGCCCTGGAGGGGCGGCGGCCACGCAGCTAGACTGGCACCATGCCCTTCGCGCTGCTGCGACGCCCCGATCCCGACCATCTCGATATCGTGCACGACGGCGAGACCTACCGCGTCGCGGTGCGTCGGCGCCCGACCGCGCGGCGCCTGACGCTGCGGGTCTCGGCCGCCACCGGCGAGGTGGTGATCACCCTGCCGGCCCGCAGCGCGATCAGCACCGCCCAGCGCTTCGCCGTGAGCCACGGCGGCTGGATCGCCGCGCGCCTCGCCCGCGTGCCCGAGCGGGTGCCGTTCGCGGAGGGCGCGATGGTGCCCCTGCGCGGCGTGCCGCACCGGATCGTGCGGCGGGGCTCGCGCAGCGGCATCACCCGGATCGAGGCCGACGCGGCCGAGCTGGTGCTGTCGGTCTCCTGCGGGCCCGAGCACGTCGCCCGCCGGGTGCAGGCCTTCCTCGACGGGGAGGTGCGCCGCGACCTCGCGCGTGCGGTGGCGCACTACACGGCCAAGCTCGGCCAGGGTCCGGTGCGGATCACGGTGCGCGACACGCGCAGCCGCTGGGGCTCGTGCACCGCCGGCGGCGCCTTGAACTTCTCCTGGCGCCTGATCCTCGCGCCGCCCGTCGTGCTCGACTACCTCGTCGCCCACGAGATGGCGCACCTGCGCGAGATGAACCATTCGGCCCGGTTCTGGACGCTGCTCGGCCAGCTCTGCCCCGAGGTCGACGCGGCCGAGGCCTGGCTCAAGCGCAACGGCACGGCGCTGCATCGCTACGGGTGAGGGGGCGGATCGCGGACCGAGGACGCGCCATTCCACCGGTCCCTCCCCGTCATCCCGGGGCCGCGCAGCGGAGCCCGGAATCCAGAGCCGCGACGGCGCATACGGGAACACGACCTGCGGTTCTGGATCCCGGGCTCGCCTTCGGCGCCCCGGAATGACGGGAAGGAGCGTGAAACCGCGTGGGCGAACGGTGCGGCTTCGCGAATCTCACCCCTTCGCGCGCAGCACCCGCTCGCGCGAGACCCGTTCCGCCGGCCAGGCCGGGCGGGGGTCGACCTCGCCGGGATCGAGGGTGCGCGGGGCGACGCTGTCGCAGAGCTCGCGCTGGCGCACGACGATCGGGTTGCCGAATTCGTCGCGGCGACGGATCAGCCCGCCCTCGCGGCAGAAGCCGGCGATGGCGGCGTTGCCGTTGCGGCGGCCGTAGGGGTTCACCTCCACCGGCGGATGCTCGACCGTGAGCAGGCCGCTGCGGTTGAGCGAGCGCTCGACGTAGGTCGTCTCGCCGATCGGAAGCGGCTCGGCCGTCGCCGCGACGCCGGTGGCGCCGAGCAGCAGGACCGTCAGGGCGAGGACACGCATGGCGCCGGCTCTCGTGTGATGATGCATCGCTGCGATATCTAGGTCGCGGCGCGTCCCGGCGATAGCGCATTGTGGCAACATTCGGTCCGCACGGTGTCCGGCCGCCGCGTTTCGGGCCCGGGCGGGACGAGGCGGCGCTGAGGCCCGCGCGTTTGCCGCGGGCGCCGGCGCGGCTCGCTTGACAGCGCCGGGCCCCGCATGGTCGGAACACCCGGGTTTTCGGCAAGGCCTCCCGCCCGCAACGGGCTCGGGGGCGCGCTCGTGAAGGGATCGTCGGTGCGGCTGCACAGGAGTTTCGACCGTGTCAGGCGCCTGTCGTCGGCGCTGGCAACCGTGGCCCTCGCCGGCGGCCTGCTGGGCGGCCTCGGCGGCGCGGCGCAGGCGCAGGGCATGGTGCGCAAGACCTTCGAGGACTGGCAGCTGCGCTGCGAGACCCCGGCCGGCGCCAAGGCCGAGCAATGCGCCATGGTGCAGTACCTCGCCGCCGAGGACCGCCCGAACCTCACCCTGGTGGTCATCGTGCTGAAGACCGCCGACAACCGCGGCTACCTGCTGCGCGTGGTCGCGCCGCTCGGCGTGCTGCTGCCGTCGGGCCTCGGTCTGAAGATCGACCAGACCGACGTCGGCCGCGCCGGCTTCGTGCGCTGCCTCACCACCGGCTGCGTCGCCGAGGTGGTGATGGACGAGGGCCTCGTGCGCCAGTTCAAGGCCGGCACGCAGGCGACCTTCATCGTGTTCCAGACGCCGGAAGAGGGCGTCGGCATCCCGCTGTCGATGAAGGGCTTCGCGGCCGGGTTCGACAGCCTGAAGTGACCATCGGGAGGCGCGGCATGATCGGGGCTTTGGGGATCGGGCGAACGGCCCTCTGCGGGCTCGCCCTCGCGCTCGGCGCGGCGCCCGCGGGCGCCGAGGAGGGCAACATCTTCTCCAACCTGCTCAAGTACGGCGGCACCACCGTGCCGCCGTCGCAGCCCAAGGAGCTCGAGGCGCCCAACTGCCCGACCGTCGACGTGCCGGACGGCGGCGCCGCGCTCACCAACCCGGCCGGCGCCACCGGCGCCGGCATCCGCAGCCAGGTCTCCCTCGGGCGCATCGCCCGCGAGTGCACCCGGCGCGCGGACGGGTCGATCACGGTCAAGGTCGGCATCGAGGCCCGCGTCCTGCTCGGCCCCTCCGGCGCGCCCGGCCGGTTCGACGTGCCCTTCACCATCGCGATCAAGCACGACGACAAGACCGTCAGCACCCGCACCCGCCGCGTCGCGGTCTCGGTCGGGTCGGGCGAGGCCCAGGGCTTCGCCACGGTGGTGGAGGACGACATCCCCGTGCCGGCCGCCGTGAGCGCCGACTACGAGATCGTCGTCGGCCTGGGCGGCGCCCCGAAGGCGGCCGCGGCGAAGCCGAAACCCCGCCGCCGCGCGCCGGTGGCCCAGGCCC
>NZ_VRVH01000235.1:0-7216 GCF_008040095.1 Methylobacterium sp. WL6
CCGGGGGCGACCGCGGGGCCGCCGAGGCGGCGGCGCCGGGAGCGGCCTGGGTCTCGTAGCGCTCGGCGGCGATGATCAGCGGCGAGGTGAGCGCGAGCTCGAGCCCCGTCACGAGGACGGCCGCGAGGAAGCCGGCGGCGAGCGCCGCCGACAGGAGCCGGATGAGCATGGGAACGCCTGGGTTCAGGCGGTCAATGGCAGGGGAAGTTCTGCGTGTGCCGGAAGTCGTGCGCCGCGTTGTGCAGCGCCGAGGCCGGCGAGAAGCCGGCGAGGAACACGAGCCCGAGGCCGAGCATGGCGGCGGCGACGATGGCGACGAAGCCCTCGTTCGCGCGGGTGCCGGTCTGGGTGAGGGTCTGGGTGGTCATGTCGACAACATCTCCGGCCGCCCCGCCGGCGGCGTTCGAGAAAGCGCGGGGGACGGCAGGTCTCCTGGCTCGCGGATCGCAGCGCCTGCCGCCTTCCCGAAACATCGGTGGCCGAGGGCAGGAGCTGAGGGCTCCCACGGCGATCCGGGCTTCGATCCGCAACGCAGTCCCATCTTGGACAGGTCGGTTCAACGAAGCACGGATCGCCGTGGGGACCCTGGCCGCTTACAGTTGCGGGGGCAGCCGCGGCATCGGGTTTCCCCTCACCGCATTCCCTTTTCACCCCGTCTCCGGGGCACCGTCGCGTCCAGCCATAGCCTGTCCGGTCTCCCCGCACAACGGAGGCTTTGACGGGCGCACAGGGGTTGGGGCATGGGTTCCAGCCATGCAGCAGGCCGCGCCTCGGACGACCCTCGTGCTCGGCGGTGCGCGCTCGGGCAAGAGCGCCTACGCCGAGAGGTTGATCGAGGCGGTGCCGGGCCCGTGGCTCTACCTCGCCACAGCACAGGCCTGGGACGACGAGATGCGCGCGCGCATCGCCCTCCACAGGGCGCGGCGCTCCGGCGACTGGATCAACCGGGACGTGCCGACCGCCCTGGCCGCCGCGATCGCGGAGGCGCCGGGGCCGGTGCTGGTCGATTGCCTGACCTTGTGGCTGACGAACCTGCTGCTTGCCGATGCCGACCTCGACGCCGAGACGGCGGCGCTCCGCAGTGCCTGCCGGGAAGCGCACGGGCCGCTCGTCCTCGTGTCGAACGAGGTCGGCCTCGGGATCGTGCCCGACAATGCGCTCGCCCGCCGCTTCCGCGATGCGGCCGGACGCCTCCACCAGAGCCTCGCGGCCGAGTGCGACCGCGTCGTGCTGACGGTCGCCGGGCTGCCGCTCGTCATCAAACCGCAGGGAACGCCATGATCGACGACGCCGAACGCCATCGCGAGAAGATGGAGAAGCGCAAGGCGGCGCAGGACGCCGAGGTCGCGGCCAAGACGATCGAGAAGGGCCTGCTCATCGTCAACACCGGACCCGGCAAGGGCAAGACCACGGCGGCGCTGGGCCTGGCGCTCCGCATGCTGGGGCGCGGCCACCGGGTCGGCGTGGTGCAGTTCATCAAGGGCGCGTGGGACACCGGCGAGGCGCATGCGCTGAGGACCTTCGGCGACCGGGTCGCGTGGCACGCGATGGGCGAAGGCTTCACCTGGGAGACGCAGGACAAGGCCCGCGACATCGCCGCCTGCCTCAACGCCTGGAACCGGGCGACCGACCTGATGGCCGACCCGAGCCTCCGTCTCCTGATCCTCGACGAGCTCAACATCGCGCTGCGCTACGACTACCTCGATCTCGACGCGGTGGTGGCCAGCCTGAAAAGCCGTCGCCCGGACCTGCACGTCGTCGTCACCGGCCGCAACGCCAAGTCGGCGCTAATCGAGGCCGCCGACCTCGTCACTGAGATGGGCAGCGTGAAGCACCACTTCGCGGCCGGCGTGAAGGCGCAGGAGGGGATCGAGTTTTGATGGAATGGTCCATTCAGACGTGACCCGAAGCCTAATGATCCAGGGCACCGGCTCGGACGTCGGCAAGTCGCTGATCGTCGCCGGGCTCGCGCGCGCCTTCACCCGACGCGGGCTTCGGGTGCGCCCGTTCAAGCCGCAGAACATGTCGAACAACGCCGCCGTCACAGCGGATGGCGGCGAGATCGGGCGGGCGCAGGCGCTGCAGGCGCGGGCGGCCGGCGTCGCGCCGTCGATCCACATGAACCCGGTGCTGCTCAAGCCCCAGACCGAGGTCGGCGCCCAGGTGGTGGTGCAGGGCCGCATGGTCGCCACGGTGAAGGCGCGCGACTACCAGGCGTGGAAACCGCGCCTGCTGGAGGCGGTACTCGACAGCTTCGACCGCCTGAGGACGCAGGCCGACCTGATTCTCGTCGAGGGTGCGGGCTCTGCTTCCGAGGTCAACCTGCGCGCCGGCGACATCGCCAACATGGGGTTCGCCCGCGCGACGGATACACCGGTGGTGCTGCTCGGCGACATCGACCGCGGCGGGGTCATCGCCAGCCTCGTCGGCACCAAGGCGGTGATCGATCCCGACGACGCCGCGATGATCGTCGGCTTCCTGGTCAACCGCTTCCGCGGCGACCCGAGCCTGTTCTCCGACGGCATGGACCTGATCGCGCGCCACACCGGCTGGGCCAGCCTCGGCCTGATCCCGCACTTTCCCGAGGCGGCGCGCCTGCCGGCCGAGGACGTGCTCGGGCTCGTCGGATCCGCCGGCCCGGCGGCGACGCGCATCGCGGTGCCGGTGTTTCCCCGGATCGCCAACTTCGACGACCTCGATCCGCTGCGGGCCGAGCCCGCGGTGGAGGTGGTGCTGGTCCGCCCGGGCGAGGCGATCCCGGGCGATGCCGCCCTGGTGCTGCTGCCCGGCTCGAAGACCACGATCGACGATCTCGAATTCGTCCGGGCGCAGGGCTGGGACGTGGACCTGCATGCGCATCTGCGCCGCGGCGGCCGGGTGCTCGGCCTGTGCGGCGGATACCAGATGCTCGGGCGGACGCTGTCCGATCCGGACGGCATCGAGGGCGAGGCGCGGACCGTGCCCGGCCTCGGGCTGCTCGCCGTCGACACGGTGATGACGCCGTTGAAGCGGCTCGAAGCCGTCTCCGGCACCAGCCTGCCCGACGGCATGCCGTTCACCGGCTACGAGATGCATGTCGGCGACACCACCGGCGCCGACGCGGAACGGCCGCTGCTGCGCCTCGCCGACGGGCGCGCCGACGGTGCGGTCTCCGCCGACGGCCTGGTGTCCGGCACCTACGTCCACGGCCTGTTCGCCGACGACCGCCAGCGTGCCGCATGGCTCGCTCGCCTCGGCGCACGATCCGACGGCGCCTCCTACGAGGCCGGCATCGAGCGGGTGCTCGATGCCCTGGCGGCGCATCTCGAGCAGCATGTCGACTGCGACCGGCTGCTGGCCCTGGCGCGATGAGGCGCACCGGGGATGAGGCGCATCGGGCATGACACCCGGGCGGGTCCTGTCCGCGAGCAGGCATCGCGGACGCTCGGGGATCGCTGCGGGCCGATAGGCACGCGCCGCCGCGGAGCCTAGTCTCGTGCGAAAGCGCGGCCGGTCGCGATCGACCGCCGGGACGCGAGGAACGCCCGATGACGCCCACCGAGACCGCGGCCGACGACGCGCTCGCCCGACGCACGATCGCGACGGTGACCTGGCGGCTGATGCCCCTGCTCGGGGTGATGTACCTTATCGCCTATATCGACCGGCAGAACATCTCCTATGCCAAGTTGCAGATGGTCGGCGACCTCGGGCTGAGCGAGAGCGTCTTCGGGCTCGGGGCGTCGCTGTTCTTCCTCGGCTATTTCCTGTGCGAGGTCCCGGCCAACGTCATCCTGGAACGCGTCGGCGCGCGCCTGTGGTTCGCCCGGATCATGGCGACCTGGGGCCTGATCACGGTGCTGCTCGGCTTCACCCGGAACACGGCGATGTTTTACGGGCTGCGCTTCCTTCTCGGCGTCGCCGAGGCCGGGTTCTTCCCCGGCGTGCTGTTCGTGCTGACCCTGTGGTTCCCGCAGAAGCACCGCGCGGCGATGATCGGCTGGTTCATGATCGCGAGCGCGGTGGCCAACGCCGTCGGCGCGGCGATCGGCGGCGCGCTGCTCGACCTCGACGGCGCGCTCGGGCTCAAGGGCTGGCAGTGGGTGTTCGTCAGCACCGGCGTGCCGGCGCTGCTGCTGGCCGTGATCGTGCTGGTGGTCCTGCCGGACGGGCCGGAGAAGGCGCCCTGGCTCGATCGCGCCGGCCGCGACTGGCTTGGCCGGACGCTGCGGGAGGAGCGCGAGACCGGCGGCAAGGTCGAGCACGGCAACCCGTTCGCCGCGCTCCTCGACCGGCGCGTGTGGATGCTCGCCAGCGTCTACGTCGCGTTTCCGCTGGCCGCCTACGGCCTGAGCTACTGGCTGCCGACGGTGGTGCGCAGCTTCGGCGTCACCAACACCGTCAACGGCTTCATCAACATCATCCCGTGGGTCGTCACCGGGCTGGCGCTGTGGTGGGTGCCGCGGCATTCCGCGCGCACGGGCGAGCAGACCTGGCACGTCGTCGGCCCGGGGCTCGTCGCCGCGTCGGCGCTGGCGCTGAGCGTGGTGGTGCCGGGCTCGATCCCGAAGTTCGCCTGCCTGTGCGTGGCGGCGGCCGGCATCTTCTCGGCCCAGCCGGTGTTCTGGTCGCTGCCGCCGACCTTCCTCAAGGGCGCGTCGGCCGCGGCCGGAATCGCGGCGATCAACTCGGTGGGCAATCTCGGCGGCTTCATCGCCCAGAACGCCGTGCCGATCATCCGCGACCGAAGCGGCAGCGACCTCGTGCCGATGATCTTCCTCTCGGCCTGCCTCGTGGTCGGCTCGTGCCTCGTCTTCGTCGTGCTCGGCGCCCTGCGGCGCGATGCCGGCCGCCGCGCCGCCGGTGATCGTCCCGATCCCGCCGCGTCCCGTGCTGCTGCGCGGCAAGGCCGCCCCGGCACCGGAGCCGGTCGCGGTCGCGCCGGCCCCCGAGCCCGAGGAGGTCCCCGCCCCCGTGGAGGCCTACGCCGAACCGGTCGTCCAGGCGCCCGCGATCCCAGCCCCGGCGATGCCGATCGTCGGCCGCCCACACCTGATCGCCGCCGGCCGGCACCTCGCCATCGCCTCGGTCGAGAACGCCGACTACGAGCTTCCCGCCCTCGATCTCCTCGCCATGCCGGTGCCCGGCGAGAGCCCCGAGGTCGATGCCGACGTGCTGGAGCAGAACGCCCTCAACCTGCAGCAGACGGTTCAGGATTTCGGCGTGCGCGGCGACATCCTCGCGGTGCGCCCAGGCCCGGTCGTGACCCTCTACGAGCTCGAGCCGGCGCCCGGCACCAAGTCCTCCCGCGTCATCGGCCTGTCGGACGACATCGCCCGCTCGATGTCGGCGGTCTCGGCCCGCGTCGCGGTCGTGCCCGGCCGCAACGTCATCGGCATCGAGCTGCCGAACGAGATCCGCGAGACGGTCTTCCTGCGCGAGCTGCTCTCGGCGCCGGACTTCTTCGCCAGCAAGCACAAGCTCGCGCTGTGCTTGGGGAAAAACATCGGCGGCGAGCCGATCATCGCCGATCTCGCCCGCATGCCGCACCTGCTGGTGGCCGGCACCACCGGCTCGGGCAAGTCGGTGGCGATCAACACCATGATCCTCTCACTCCTCTACCGGATGAAGCCGGAGGAGTGCCGCCTGATCATGGTCGACCCGAAGATGCTGGAGCTGTCGGTCTACGACGGCATCCCGCACCTGCTCTCCCCCGTCGTCATCGACCCGAAGAAGGCGGTCATCGCCCTCAAGTGGGCGGTGCGCGAGATGGAGGAGCGCTACAAGAAGATGTCCAAGATCGCGGTCCGAAACATCGACGGCTACAACGCCCGGATGGCCGAGGCCCGCGCCAAGGGCGAGACCATCACGCGGACGATCCAGACCGGCTTCAACCGCGAGACCGGCGAGGCGGTGTTCGAGGACGAGGCGATGGACCTCGCGGCCCTGCCCTACATCGTGATCGTGGTCGACGAGATGGCCGACCTGATGATGGTGGCCGGCAAGGACATCGAGGGGGCGATCCAGCGCCTGGCGCAGATGGCGCGCGCGGCGGGCATCCACCTGATCATGGCGACGCAGCGTCCGTCGGTGGACGTGATCACCGGGACGATCAAGGCGAACTTCCCGACCCGGATCAGCTTCCAGGTGACGAGCAAGATCGACTCGCGCACGATCCTGGGCGAGATGGGCGCCGAGCAGCTCTTGGGCCAGGGCGACATGCTGTTCATGGCCGGCGGCGGGCGCACGACCCGGGTGCACGGGCCGTTCTGCTCGGATTCGGAGGTCGAGAGCGTGGTCGCCCACCTCAAGCGCCAGGGCCGCCCGGCCTACCTCGAGGCGGTCACCGCCGACGACGGGTCCGACGAGGCGCCGAAATCGGCCGGCAGGGGCAAGGGCAAGGCCGAGGCGGTCGAGGCCGAGACCGAGGAGGCCGACCTTCCGGTCTTCGACGTCGGCGCTTTCGTGGCGGCGTCGGGTGGCGAGGCCGGCGACCTCTACGAGCAGGCGATCCAGGTGGTCTTACGCGACCGCAAGGCGTCGACCAGCTACATCCAGCGCCGCCTGCAGATCGGCTACAACCGCGCCGCGTCGATCATGGAGCGGATGGAGATCGAGGGCATCGTCGGGCAGGCCAACCACGCCGGCAAGCGCGAGATCCTGGTCGAGGGCGCGCCCCACGCCGCCAGCATGTACGACGACGAGTGACGACGAGGCGCCGGCCGGAAACGCGGCCGGCGTCGCATCTTCGCCACAGGGCGACGCTCTAACGGCATCCGACGACACGGCCCGGCGCCCCGAGGGGGTAGCACGGCGCGACGGGCGTTTCGCACGCCTTCGCGCTTGAAGCCGACCATCGCTTGCGGGACGCCGCACCCGCCCAGGAGACGCCTGACCATGCTCGGCCGCCGCACCCGACTTGCCGGATCGCTCCTCGCGGTCGCGGCCTGGATCGCCCCGGTGGCGCCGGCCGACGCACAGGTCAGCAGCTTCCTCGACGGCCTGTTCGGCCGCAAGGAGCAGCCCGCTCCCGCGCCCGAGCCCGAGGCGGCCCCCGCCGCACCGGCCGCGGCACCCGCGAAGAAGACGGTCGCCAAGCCTGCGGCCAAGGATGCGAGCAAGGATTCGGTGAAGGACGCGAAGTCGCGCTCGGCCGAGAAGCCCGCCGCCAAGCCGGTCGCCGCCAAGCCCGCCGCGGCGGATGCGAAGGTCGCCGCCGTCGGCGCGCCGACCCCCGCCC
>NZ_VRVH01000236.1:0-7186 GCF_008040095.1 Methylobacterium sp. WL6
GTGCCGCGATCGGCGGCGCGAGCGGCGCCATCGTCGGCGCCTCCACCGCGCCGCGCTGCCCCTACGGCACCTACCGCGACGCCTACGGCGACGTGTACTGCCGCTGAGACCCCGCCGCCGACCGAACGTCGAAGGGCCGGAGCCGAGCGCTCCGGCCCTTTCTTCGTTTCAGGTCTGGGCCGGAGCCGAGCGCTCCGGCCCTTCCGCGTTTCCGGTCGAGCCTGTATCCCCGGCGGCTTGTCGTCGCCGGATCCCGTCAGGGTCCCCGGCGGCACCGCATAGAGGCCTGTCGGTGACCGTTCCGCATCTCCGAAACATCCCCGCCGGGTCCCGATGAGCTCGGGGATCTGGGGCAAGATCGGCGGCGCTGGGATCGGCCTCGCCATCGGCGGCCCGCTCGGGGGGCTCGTCGGCGGCCTCGCCGGCCATTACCTCGTCGACCGCGAGGGTGCGCTGTTCGGGCCGATGCCGCGCGACGTGGTCTTCACCACCGGCCTCGTCGCGCTCGCCGCCAAGATGGCGAAGTCCGACGGGGTGGTGACCCCATCCGAGGTCGAGGCCTTCGGCAAGGTCGTGCAGGTCGGCGAGGCGGAGCGCGCCCGCGTCACCCGGCTGTTCGACCTCGCGAAGCGGACGACCAACGGCTACGAGGCCTATGCGCGGCAGCTCGCCAACGCCTTCCACGACGAGCCGTCGCTGCTTGAGGACGTCCTCGACGGCCTGTTCCACATTGCCACCGCCGACGGCGCGATCCATCAGGCGGAGGAGGCCTATCTCCGCGCGGTGGCCGAGATCTTCGGGTTCGACGACGCCGCGTTCCGCCGCATCGCCGCCCGGCACGTGCGGCTGGCCGACGACCCCTACCTCGTCCTCGGGCTCGAGCCCGGCGCCGACCCGGCCGCGGTGAAGGCGCGCCACCGCCAGCTCGTCGCCGAGAACCACCCCGACCGCGCCATCGCCCGCGGCCTGCCGCCCGAGGCGGTGGCGATCGCCACCAAGCGCCTCGCTGCGATCAACGCGGCTCACGACCGGATCCTCGCGGAAGGCGCCGCCGCGGTGGAGGGCGGTTCGCCATGACACCGGACAGTCCGCTCGCCAGCCGCATCCAGCCCTCGCCGAACCACGGCGAACGCCTCGGCCCGCGGCCGGATATGCTGATCCTGCACTACACCGGCATGACGAGCGCGGCCGCCGCTATGCAGCGGCTCGCCGACCCGATCGCCGAGGTCTCGGCCCATTACGTCGTGCTGGAGGACGGCGCGATCTGGCAGATGGTGCCGGAGAGCCGCCGGGCCTGGCATGCGGGGCGGGCGTCCTGGCGCGGCGAGCGCGACGTGAACTCCCGCTCGCTCGGCATCGAGATCGTCCATCCCGGCCATGCCGGCGGCCTGCCGCCCTTCCCGGAGGCGCAGATCGCCGCCGTGACAGCGCTCGCGCGCGACATCGTCTCGCGCTGGGCGATCCCGGCCGACCGGGTGCTGGCGCATTCCGACATCGCGCCCGGCCGCAAGGAGGATCCGGGCGAGACTTTCCCTTGGGGCCGGCTCTCGGCGGACGGCGTCGGCCATTACGTGCCGGAAGTGCCGATGCGCGACGGGCGCTTCTTCGCCGAGGGCGATGCCGGGCAGCCGATCGAGGCGCTGCAGGCGATGCTCGCGCTTTACGGCTACGAGCAGCCGGTGACGGGCACATTCGATCGCCACATGCGGGACGTCGTCACCGCGTTCCAGCGCCATTTCCGTCAGGCGCGGGTCGACGGCATCGCCGACGCCTCCACCATCACCACCCTGCGCGACCTGATCGCGTCGCGGCCAAGCTGAGGCGGCCGTCAGGGCGCGATCGCCGGATCGCCTCCCTCCCATGTCGGCCGGACTCGCGTTGCTGGCCGCCCTCGCCACCCCGGCCTCGGCTCAGAATGCGGGCGGGAGGGCGTCGATGAATTCGGCTGCGCCCGCCGCGACCCGTCCGGACCTGCCGGATCTCGGCCGGCCGCGCCAGGTCGCACGGGTCGTGGCGGAGGGGCGCGTGCCATTCGTCGAGTCGGCGGATGCGGACCCCACCTGCTCGAGCCTCGCGCCCGCCTGCCGCGACAGGGCTTGCGGCGGCATGAACATCAGCTTCAGCGGCGTCTACCGCCGGGGCGGCTGACCCTCGGGCTCAGGCCCGACCGTGCAGCTCGGCTTCGCGCGCATCCGCATGCGCCTCGCCCCGGGTGCGCCACAGGCTGTAGAGGATGCCGATCGTCAGCAGCACCACGGTCACCGCCAGCGACACCCACGGCGGCACGTGGACGAGGCCGAAGGTGTCGGCGACGACGATCTTCGTGCCGATGAAGATCAAGATGAAGGCGAGCGCCGTCTTGAGGTAGGCGAAGCGATCGACCATCGCCGCCAGCGCGAAGTAGAGCGCGCGAAGCCCGAGGATCGCGAAGATGTTGGAGGTGTAGACCACGAAGGTGTCGGTCGTGATCGCGAAGATCGCCGGCACGCTGTCGACCGCGAAAATCACGTCGGCGCCGTTCACCAGCACCAGGGCGAGCGCCAACGGAGTGAGCCACAGGGCGGTTTTGCCGGTCCTGGCATCGGTCTTCCGCACCAGGAAATGCTGGCCGTGAAGCTCGGGCGTGATCCGCAGCTTCGCCCTGAGCCACCGCACGGCGGCGTGATCCTGGAAGTCGCCGGCGTCCTCTTCTTTGGAGAACAGCATCTTCAGGCCGGCATAGATCAGGAAGGCGGCAAACAGCGACAGCACCCAGGCGGCCTGATGCACCAGGGCGGCGCCGAGCCCGATCATCAGCCCGCGCAGCAGCACCGCGGCGAGGATGCCCCAGACCAGCACCCTGTGCTGGGCGGCGAGCGGGATGCCGAGCGCCGACAGGATGACCGCGATGACGAAGACGTTGTCCATCGACAGCGACTTCTCGACCACGAGCCCGGTGACGTATTCCTGGGCGGGCTGCGCGCCGAGGTACCACCAGATCCAGCCGCCGAAGGCGAGGCCGAGGCTGAAGTAGAAGGCGGTGAGGAGAAGGCTCTCCTTGACGCCGATCTCGTGCTCCTTGTCGCGATGGAGCAGGCCGAGATCGAAGGCGAGCAGGGCGGCGACAAGGGCGTGGAACCCGAGCCACATCCAGATCGGCTTGCCGAGCCACTCGACGTACAGGAAATCGACCATAAGCGGGACCGTGATGCTTCTTTTGCAAGGAAAGCATCGGCTCCGACATCACGGAAGCATCTTGAGAGAGCATCCCGCCAGAGGGGCCCGCAGCCGATGAGCGGCAGTTAAAGACCCGAACGCGGCGAATCAAGGGCGGGCTCGAGCGATGCCGGTCCATGCAGGCATGCCTTGACAGTGGGGACGATCGGACGCCTTCCGCTGCGATGGACATGCGAGACGACGACGTGGCGCAGGACGACGCCTCCCCGAACGAGGTCGCGGTCGTCGGCGGCGGCCCCGCCGGGCTGGCGGCGGCCGAGGTGCTGGCCGCGGCCGGGCACCAGGTCGCGATCTACGACCGGATGCCGTCGGTCGGCCGGAAATTCCTGCTCGCCGGCCGCGGGGGCCTGAACCTGACCCACAGCGAGCCCGTCCCGGACTTCCTGCGGCGCTACCACCCGTCCGGCAGCCTGGCCGGGGCGATCGCGGCGTTCCCGCCGGATGCTTTGCGTGCCTGGTGCGATGGCTTGGGGGAGCCGACCTTCGTCGGATCGAGCGGGCGGGTGTTCCCGAAGGCGTTCAAGGCCTCGCCCCTTCTGCGGGCCTGGCTGCTCCGCCTCGAGGGCGCAGGCGTCGGTATCCGCACCCGGCACCGGCTCGTGGCCGTCGAGGACGGCACCCTGGTGTTCGAGACGCCGGAGGGGAAGAGCTGGACGAGGCCGAAGGCGGTGCTGCTGGCGCTCGGCGGCGCGAGCTGGCCCCGCCTCGGCTCTGACGGAGCCTGGGTGCCGATGCTGGCGAATCTCGGCGTCGCCGTCGCGCCCCTGCGCCCGGCCAATGCGGGCTTCGCGGTGGCGTGGTCGGACCATTTCCGCGAGCGCTTCGCCGGGCAGCCCCTGAAGCGGATCGGGTTGACCGCCGACGGCGTGATCGTGCGGGGGGAGGCGCTGATCACCGCCGACGGCATCGAGGGCGGTGCGATCTACGCGGTGTCGCGGGCCCTGCGCGCGATGATCGAGCGCCAGGACAGGAGCGGGAAGGACGCGGGAGGCAAGGGCGCCGCCCGCCTCGTGCTCGACCTGCGACCCGACCTCAGCAGGAGCGCCCTCGCCGAAAGGCTGTCCGACCCGCGGCCCGGCGAATCGATGGCGACCCGCCTGCGCAAGGGGGCCGGTCTGTCGCCGGTGGCGGCAGGGGTGCTGCGCGAGGCTGCGGGCGTCGCGCTGCCGGCCGACCCGGATGCGCTCGCCGGGCTGATCAAGGCCGCACCGTTGCGCCTGCACGCGATGGCTCCGATCGAGCGTGCGATCTCAACCGCCGGCGGTGTCGGCTTCGACGGGCTCGACGCGGGCTTCATGGTTCGGAAGCGGCCGGGCCTGTTCGTGGCCGGCGAGATGCTCGACTGGGAGGCGCCCACCGGCGGCTACCTGCTCCAGGGCGCGATCAGCAGCGGTCGGGCGGCGGCGGCCGGGATGGCGGCGTGGCTTGCCGGACGAGAGGACGTGAGCGCCGCATGATCCCCTGGGAGAACCTCGACACCGCTTCGATCCCCGGCGACGGCGGCACCCTGCGGCTGCGGCGGCGGGGCACCGAGTACGCGATCATGCTCGGCCAGAACGAGCTGATGAACAGCCGGCTCAGTGGCTCGGAGGAGGCGCTGGCGACCCTGGCCTGCGGCAGGATCGCATCGCGCAGGGCGCCGCACGTGCTGATCGGCGGGCTCGGCATGGGCTTCACCCTGCGCGCCGCGCTCGGTGCGCTGCCTCCCGGAGCGGCGGTGACGGTGGCCGAGCTCGTGCCCGCTGTGGCCGCCTGGGCGCGCGGACCCCTCGCCGGCGTGTTCGACGGCATCCTCGACGATCCCCGCGTAACCTTGCGCGAGGTGGACGTGGCGCGCGCGATCGGCGAGCGTCCGGCCGCCTGGGACGCGATCCTGCTCGACGTCGACAACGGACCGGACGGCCTGACGCGGGCCTCCAACGACCGGCTCTACGATCCGGCCGGCCTCGGCGCCGCTTATGCTGCCCTGCGTCCGGGCGGGGTCCTCGCGGTCTGGTCCGCGGGGCCGGACCGCAGCTTCGGCCGCCGCCTGCACGATGCGGGCTTGAGCGTCGAGGAGGTCGCCACCCGCGCCAACGGCCGAAAGGGTGGCGCCCGCCACGTGATCTGGCTCGCCGAACGTTCCGGCCGCGGCTGAGGCCCGGATGGCTCCTTCCCCTCCGCGACCGACCGGACGGTTCGAAGCGCGGGTCCCATCTCCCATAAGGAGAAGGACAGGTTGAGGGGCGTGAGCTTTGCGGAGAAGTCACGCCCCTCACCCCGACCCTCCCCCTCTGGAAGAGGGAGAGCGCCGTGCCTCGCGTGATCGATCCGGTGACGCGACCGTCACATCCGCGCGCAGAACCCGACCATCCCGGCGGCTTCCGATGGGCAGGAGGCGGTCGCCGTCCCGTCGGTGCCTTGCGAGAAGACCGGGGTGCCGGCCTTGAGGCAGTAGGCCGAGACGAAGACCTCGCCGCCCGCGCAGGCGATCTCGCAGCCGGTGGCCGGGCAGGTCTCGCTCCGTACCGCCAGGAACGGCGTTGCGGGGGCCGCGGCAGGGAGCGCGGCGGCGGCAGGTCCCGCCGGGCCGGCTTCCCCCTTCTGTCCCGCATCTCCCTGGGGGCCGGCCGCGCCTCTGGGGCCCGCCTCCCCTTTCGGACCCGTCTCGCCCTTAGGACCCGTCTCGCCTCTGGGACCCGTCTCGCCCTTCGGGCCGGCCTCGCCCGCCGGTCCGGCCGGGCCGGGAAGCCCCGCCACGCCCTGCGGGCCGGGCTCGCCGCGCACCCCGGTCTCGCCCTTGGCGCCGGCCTGTCCCTCGGGGGCGCAGTTGGCGATCACCGCCTAGCGCTCGTCCTCGTTGCTCTTCAGCGACACGACGCAGCTGCCCGGTCGGTAGGGCAGACGGAATAGGAAGCGGCCGCGGGAATCGGCCATCACCGACACGTCCTCGTCCATCACGACGACGGCGCCGCCCTTGCGCACCGCACCCGAGATCCGCAGGTCGCCGGCCTCGATGCGGGCGTCGTAGACCATGATCGGCTGGGACGGCGCCTGAGGCCGACGCGCACGCTGGCGGGCCGGTGCGGACGCGGCGGGCGCATCGAGTCCAGGCGCCGCCGGCTGCTGGGCCTGCGCGCCGCCGGCGAGGACGAGGCATCCGGCGATCAGCGTGGCGAAGCGCGCGCGATGAAGGATCATGTCGGACATTCCCCGCCGCCGGATCGTGCGGCGGCGGGACATTGCCGCCCTGCTGCCACCGGGGTCAACCCTGGCCATGGCCGCCTTCAAATGGAGCCGATCCACACCCTTCCACACCCGTCCACAGGCCAAGCTGCTGCCCCGGCGGGACTATTTTCGGGCAGTGCGAAACCGTTTGAAAGTGTTCTTGTTTTGTTCCTATCTGACGTCATGTCGGAGCTGGGATGGGATGGAGCGGTCGCGTGACGAGCCGGATGAGCAGGAACCGTCCACGGCGGAACGGCTCGCGGAATTGCGGGCCCGCCTCGACGCGGAGCGGCGCCCCGGCGCGGGCGGCGTGCTGCCGTTGGGCGTCGCCGACCTCGACGACCGACTTCCCGGCGGAGGCCTCGGCCTCGGCCTCCTGCACGAGGTCGCCCCCGAGGGCGCGGGCGACGAAGCCTCGGCCCTCGGCTTCGTGCTGGCCCTGGTCGCCCGCCATCTCGCGCGGGCGGCGGGCGACGCCCTCCTCGTCGTCGCCCCCGGCCATCCAATCCCCTACGGCCACGGCCTCACCGGGCTCGGGCTCGATCCGGGGCGCCTGCTGCTGCTGGAGGCCGAGGCCGACGCTTCCGTGTTCGGAGCCCTCGAGGAGACGCTGCGCGCCGGGCACCTCGCGGCGGTGGCCGGGCTCGTCGCGGATGGGCTTCCGCTGAAGCCGGGCCGGCGCCTGCAGCTGGCCGCCGGATCCTTCGGCACCGCGCCGCCCCTGATCCTCATCCTGCGGCCCGGCCGGGCCGACTTGCCGAAC
>NZ_VRVH01000237.1:0-7114 GCF_008040095.1 Methylobacterium sp. WL6
CCTCCCGCGTCTCCGCACCGGTGGCGCCGGTGGCGCCCGCGCGCCGACCGGCACCGGCCAGCGGCCGGGACGATTACCGCCATCCCGCGCTCGACCTCCTGGCCGAGCCGCGCGGCCCGTCGCAGGCGAGCCTGGTCTCGGCCGACGCGCTGGAGCAGAACGCGACGCTGCTGGAAGCCACGCTCGGCGATTTCGGCGTGCGCGGCGACATCCTCGCGGTGCGCCCAGGCCCGGTCGTGACCCTCTACGAGCTCGAGCCGGCGCCCGGCACGAAGTCCTCCCGCGTCATCTCGCTCGCCGACGACATCGCCCGCTCGATGTCGGCGGTCTCGGCCCGCGTCGCGGTCGTGCCCGGCCGCAACGCCATCGGCATCGAGCTGCCGAACGCGCGGCGCGAGACCGTGTACCTGCGCGAGCTCCTGGCCTCGGCCGACTTCGTCGAGACCAAGCACAAGCTCGCGCTGTGCTTAGGGAAAAACATCGGCGGCGAGCCGATCATCGCCGATCTCGCCCGCATGCCGCACCTGCTGGTGGCCGGCACCACCGGCTCGGGCAAGTCGGTGGCGATCAACACCATGATCCTCTCGCTCCTCTACCGGATGAAGCCGGAGGAGTGCCGCCTGATCATGGTCGACCCGAAGATGCTGGAGCTGTCGGTCTACGACGGCATCCCGCACCTGCTCTCCCCCGTCGTCACCGACCCGAAGAAGGCGGTCATCGCCCTCAAGTGGGCGGTGCGCGAGATGGAGGAGCGCTACAAGAAGATGTCCAAGGTCGGCGTGCGCAACATCGACGGGTTCAATGCCCGGCTCGAGGAGGCGCGCCTGCGCGGCGAGGTGCTGACCCGCACCGTCCAGACCGGCTTCGACCGGCAGACCGGCGAGGCCGTCTACGAGAACGAGGAGATGGACCTCTCCCCGCTGCCCTACATCGTGATCGTGGTCGACGAGATGGCCGACCTGATGATGGTGGCCGGCAAGGACATCGAGGGGGCGATCCAGCGCCTGGCGCAGATGGCGCGCGCGGCGGGCATCCACCTGATCATGGCGACGCAGCGTCCGTCGGTGGACGTGATCACCGGGACGATCAAGGCGAACTTCCCGACCCGGATCAGCTTCCAGGTGACGAGCAAGATCGACTCGCGCACGATCCTGGGCGAGATGGGCGCCGAGCAGCTCTTGGGCCAGGGCGACATGCTGTTCATGGCCGGCGGCGGGCGCACGACCCGGGTGCACGGGCCGTTCTGCTCGGATTCGGAGGTCGAGAGCGTGGTCGCCCACCTCAAGCGCCAGGGCCGCCCGGCCTACCTCGAGGCGGTCACCGCCGACGACGGGTCGGAGGATGCCCCCAAGGGGGCCGCCCAGGGCGCCGGCAGGGGCGGCGACGAGCTGGAGCTCGACGGCGCCGTGTTCGACCAGGGCTCGTTCGGCGAGGCCGGCGGCGACCTCTACGACCAGGCGGTGCAGGTGGTGCTTCGCGACAAGAAGGCGTCGACCAGCTACATCCAGCGTCGCCTGCAGATCGGCTACAACCGCGCCGCCTCGATCATGGAGCGCATGGAGCATGAAGGCATCGTCGGCGGCGCCAACCATGCCGGCAAGCGCGAGATCCTGGTCGAGGCCGAAGGCTGAGGCATTCGGAAGGCTGAGGCGTCCGGCACCCGCCGCCGATCCCGGCCGCGATCGGATCGTCGAGGCGGGCATTCCCGGCCGAGCCGGCACTGTCCACAGCAGAGTGCGACCGATCGCGGCGGAGTCGGCCGGGATCAGGAACCTCACCGTCTGAGGCCGGTTCCCCCGATCCGGACGCCAATCTGCCTCCGGCATCGGCAACCGTGCCGCATATTTCATCGTAGACGCGGGATCTCATGCTTTCCTACGCGGACAACCGCGGGTTTTCGCTCGCTCCGGACCTGTCATCCCTGCACGCGGCGCCGCTCCGGCTGCCACGGGACGATGCCGACCATCCGCTGGCGGTGGCGTTCCGGGACTTCATCCGGGCGCAGCCCTTCCCGTGCGTCGGCGCGAAGTCGGCGCTGTCGCGGGGGCGGATGAAGATCGTGGTCGCCCGCGACATCACCTCCGGCTGGGACGACACGCGCATCTACCCGGCGCTGCTCGCCTTCATCGCGCGCTACCGCGCCCAGCCCGACCTGTTCCAGAGCTTCGCCATCGTGTTCGAAGGGCCGAGCGACCTGTCCGAGCAGGCCTTCGAGGAGAACCTGTGGGCGCGGGCCCAGTCGCTCTCCGACAAGGACGGCTTCCTCGGCCAGGCCTACGACCGGCGCGTCTCGGCCGACCCGGAGGACGCGCACTTCTCCCTCAGCTTCGGCGGCGAGGCGTTCTTCATCGTCGGCCTGCATCCGGGCGCGAGCCGGCCGGCCAGGCGCTTCACGTCGCCGGTCCTGGTCTTCAACCTGCACGATCAGTTCGAGCGGCTGCGCGCCGAAGGGCGCTACGAGAAGCTGCGCGAGAACATCCTGGCGCGCGACGCGGCGTTCGCCGGCTCGATCAACCCGATGCTGTCCCGGCACGGCGAGATCTCCGAAGCGCGCCAGTACAGCGGCCGCGCGGTCGACGCCGACTGGGCCTGCCCGTTCAGCGGGCGCACGAAGGGCGGCTCCGATGTCTGAGCCGCATCCGTCCTGCGACCGTCACACCATCGCGCCGCGCTCGGGGACGGCCTTCACCCTCGACAAGGGCCAGTTCCTGGTGGTCACCGACCCGCAGGGCGAGCAGGTCGCCGACATGCTGGCCTTCCGCCGCGACGACCTCGACGAGGTGATCTCGTCGGGCCGGACGCTGGACTATGCCAGCCGGATCTACCTGACCACGGGCGACCCGCTCTACTCGAACCGCTCGAACGTGATGCTCCGCATCGTCGCGGACACGGTCGGCCGGCACGACTTCCTGCTGACGCCGTGCTCGGCCGACACCTTCCGCATCATCTACGGCGACGCCGAGCCGCACCGCGGCTGCTTCGGCAACCTCGCGGCCGCCCTCGAGCCCTTCGGGATCGGGCCGGACCGGATCCCGGTGGCGTTCAACGTCTTCATGAACGTGACCGTGGACGGGAATACCGGCGCGCTGAAGGTCGCGCCGCCCCTGAGCCGCGCCGGAGACAGGATCGTGTTCGAGGCGATGCAGGACCTGGTGATCGGGCTCACCGCCTGCTCGGCGCTGCAATCCAACAACTTCGCCTTCAAGCCGATCCAGTACGAAATCGTGCCGTCCTGGCCTCCGGCGTCCTGACGCCGGGCGGGAACCGTGCGCGCCATCGTGCGTCGCCCTCCGGCGGTCAAGCTCGGCCGCCGGAGGGCTTCGCCATGACCATCTCGATCTCGCACCTGCAGCCGGCCATCGCCATCCTGGCCGGGATCCTGATCCTGATCGCGCCGCGGCTGCTGAACTACATCGTCGCGATCTACCTGATCGCCGTCGGGGTGATTGGCCTCGGCCTGTTCCGCGGTCTATCGTGACGCCGTCAGGCCCGCTCGCGGCTGACAATGAACGCGGAGCGTCACATGCCGGGTGACCCGGCGCGCGGACGTTCATCTTGCGTTGCAACACGGGATGGTCCAACCCGCACCGATGGGCCCGAGGGGCCGGCAAACCCTTCGACGCCGGCTTCCTTTGACGCAAGATCCTTTTGACGCAAGACCCTTGGACGCGAGTCCTCTTGCACGACGGACGGAATCGATATGACGAGCGGCACCGCGAAGTGGGTCTACACCTTCGGCGACGGCAAGGCCGAGGGCAAATCGCAGATGCGCGACCTGCTCGGCGGCAAGGGCGCGAACCTCGCCGAGATGTCCAATCTCGGCCTGCCGGTGCCCCCCGGCTTCACCATCACCACCGAGGTCTGCACCGCCTACTACGAGAACGGCCAGACCTATCCGGCCGAGCTGAAGGCGCAGGTCGCCACCGCCCTCGAGCAGGTCGGCGCGATCACCGGCAAGACCTTCGGCGATGCGGCGAACCCGCTCCTCGTCTCGGTGCGCTCGGGCGCCCGCGCCTCGATGCCGGGCATGATGGACACGGTGCTCAACCTCGGCCTCAACGACGCGACCGTCGCCGCGCTCGCCGAGAGCTCGGGCGACCCGCGCTTCGCCTACGATTCCTACCGCCGCTTCATCACCATGTACTCGAACGTGGTGCTGGGCGTTGAGCACCACGCCTTCGAGGAGGCGCTGGAGCACTACAAGGAGGGCAAGGGCTTCGATCTCGACACCGAGCTCGGTGCCGACGACTGGAAGCACCTCATCGAGAAGTACAAGGCGATCGTCGTCGAGGAGCACGGCTCGCCGTTCCCGCAGGGCGCCGAGGACCAGCTCTGGGGCGCCATCGGCGCGGTGTTCGATTCGTGGATGATCCCGCGGGCGAAGAAGTACCGTGAGCTGAACGCCATCCCCGAGAGCTGGGGCACCGCCGTCAACGTCCAGGCCATGGTGTTCGGCAACATGGGCGACACCTCGGCCACCGGCGTCGCCTTCACCCGCAACCCGTCCACCGGCGAGCGCGCGCTCTACGGCGAGTTCCTGATCAACGCGCAGGGCGAGGACGTCGTCGCCGGCATCCGCACCCCGCAGGACATCACCGAGAAGGCCCGGCTCGAGGCCAAGTCCGAGAAGCCGTCGATGGAGCGGGCGATGCCCGAATCCTACGCCGAGCTGACGCGGATCTACGGCATCCTCGAGACCCATTACCGCGACATGCAGGACATGGAGTTCACCATCGAGAGCGGGAAGCTCTGGATGCTCCAGACCCGCAACGGCAAGCGCACCGCCAAGGCGGCGCTCCGCATCGCCGTGGATCTGGCCGGCGAGGGCCTGATCACGCAGGAGGAGGCGATCGCCCGGATCGAGCCCGGCGCGCTCGACCAGCTCCTGCACCCGACGATCGACCCGAAGGCCGAGCGCAAGGTGATCGCGCAGGGGCTGCCGGCCTCGCCGGGCGCCGCCACCGGCGAGATCGTGTTCAACTCTGAGGACGCCGAGACCCTGCGCAAGGCCGAGCGCAAGTGCATCCTCGTGCGCATCGAGACCTCGCCCGAGGACATCCACGGGATGCACGCCTCCGAGGGCATCCTGACCACGCGCGGCGGCATGACCTCCCACGCGGCCGTCGTCGCCCGCGGCATGGGCAAGCCCTGCGTGTCGGGCGTCGGCTCGATCCGGATCGACTACAAGGCGCAGACCCTCACGGTCGGCGGCGTGACGCTGAAGGCCGGCGACCGCATCACCATCGACGGCTCGACGGGGCAGGTGCTGCAGGGCGAGGTGACGATGCTGGCGCCCGAACTGTCGGGCGACTTCGCCACCCTGATGGGCTGGGCCGACGCGTACCGCACCATGAAGGTGCGCGCCAACGCCGACACGCCGACCGACGCCCGCACCGCCCGCGACTTCGGCGCCGAGGGCATCGGCCTGTGCCGCACCGAGCACATGTTCTTCGAGGGCGACCGCATCATCGCGGTGCGCGAGATGATCCTGGCCGACGACGCGGAGGGGCGCCGCGCGGCGCTCGCCAAGATCCTGCCCTACCAGCGCCAGGACTTCGTCGAGCTGTTCACCATCATGTCGGGCCTGCCCGTCACGATCCGCCTGCTCGACCCGCCGCTGCACGAGTTCCTTCCGCATTCCGACGCCGAGGTGAAGGAGGTGATGGACGCCACCGGCATCGCGGAGGACCGGATCCGCCACCGGATGCGCGAGCTCTCCGAGTTCAACCCGATGCTCGGCTTCCGCGGCTGCCGCCTCGCCATCGCCTTCCCGGAGATCGCGGAGATGCAGGCCCGCGCCATCTTCGAGGCAGCCGTCCAGGCGGCGCAGGAGACCGGCGCGCCGGTCACCCCCGAGGTGATGGTGCCGCTGGTGTTCTCCCGCGCCGAGTTCGACATCGTGAAGGCCCGCATCGACGCGACCGCCAAGGCGGTGTCGGAGGAGACCGGCAAGGCGATCGGCTATCAGGTTGGCACCATGATCGAGCTGCCGCGCGCGGCGCTCAAGGCCAACGAGATCGCGGCGACGGCGGAGTTCTTCTCCTTCGGCACCAACGACCTGACGCAGACGGCGCTCGGCATCTCGCGCGACGACGCGGCGACCTTCCTCGGGCCCTACACCCAGAAGGGCATCCTGGCCGCCGACCCGTTCGTGACCATCGACCAGGAGGGCGTCGGCGAGCTGGTGCGGATCGGCGTCGAGCGCGGCCGCTCGGTCCGCCCCGACATCAAGCTCGGCATCTGCGGCGAGCACGGCGGCGACCCGGCCTCGATCGGCTTCTGCCAGGAGGTCGGCCTCGACTACGTGTCGTGCTCGCCCTACCGCGTGCCGATCGCCCGCCTCGCCGCCGCGCAGGCCGCCCTGGGCAAGGTCTCGGCGAAGGAAGGCTAGGCGCCCGCGAGCGCCGATCCGCGGATTTCGGCGCCGGGTCCTTTTGGTGGGCGGCCCAGCGTCATCATAACGCGCGGAAGCGGAACCGCGTTCTCCCTCCCCCCGTTGCGGGGGAGGGAAGGCGCGCGGGGGCCTTGAGCCGATAGGTCGATCCGGTCGCGCGAACGGGTGAGGAAGCCCACCTCGGCGCGCCTGGCGATCCCGCGTTAACCACGCACAAAAAACCTGCGAAAATAACGGAACCGGGCCGGCGAACCTCTGCCGTAGGGCCGCGTTGGATGCTAGTGGCGAACCGAATGCGCGTGAGCGATCGACGGTTCGACCGGGCGTCAGTCATCCGCGGGAACGCCGGCCATGAACGACTCGTCCTCGTCACAGCTCTACCTCGGGGAAAACCCCTGTGCCGTGCGGATTCCGAAGGTTTTTGCGCGGGCCTATCTCTGGCTCGTCGGTGCGGGAACGCTCCTTGGCGTGCTGGTCTTCGCCGTGGCGTCCCAGAGCAGCCTCGACGCGGCGCGCATCGCCGGATCGGACGCCGGGTACGCGGCGACCCTCGCCTCGGCGATGACGGTCAGCCAGGGCCGCCGCCTGCCCTGACGGCGGCGCCAACGAACCTTACGACATCCTTCAGCGACCGCCGGGAACGGCCCGGGTCGCCGAGCCCGTGAAGCGCGCGGCCGTGAGGTCGTCGCCGGGGCTGCGGCGGCCGAAGCGGGTCGTCAC
>NZ_VRVH01000238.1:0-7111 GCF_008040095.1 Methylobacterium sp. WL6
CCCGTGTCGGGGCCGCGATGGGGGCGACGGGCGCCGGCGCCGCGCCGATGACACGGCGCTTCACCGTCTCGACCACGACCTGCTTGGAGCGGCCGTGGGAGAAGCTCTGGCGCACGGTCCCCTGTTCGATCGGACGCTTCAAGGAAAGCGGCTTCGCAGGAGTCTTGCTCAGAGTCTTGTCGCCCGGATTATTCGTATCGCTCATTCAGCCTGAACCCTGAGGGTTTCCATCGTCGCGTGAACCGGCAACCCGCGGAGCGCCGGCCTGATCCGTCACGGCATCGTCTTGCAGAGGGGGAGCATCCCCGCCGTATCCGGCGGATCCGCGCTCCTCGATCGCCGCGGCGACGCCCTCGAAGGAGCGTAGCCGACGCCAACGCGCCAGGCAGCCGGCGGCCCCGACTCCTGCGACGAGCGCAGCGTGTATCACATGATCCCGACCCAAGGCCATGTCCAATTCGTCTTCGGACAAATCGTCAACGATCGGTATGCGGGATATGGCATCGCCGTGCCGCCGGTGCAATGCCGCCGCGATCTTGCGGCGACCGTCGGGCGCGGCGTCCGACGCATGGATCACGGCAGCGACGCGCGGCTGCGCGCCGATCGCCGCCTCGACCTTGGTGAAGCCGGTCACGATGCAGCCGGCCTTGTTGGCCAGCGCGATCGCCTGCCGCAGGTCGGCCCGCAACCCCTCGGCGATCCGGTCGGGCAGGTCGGCGGAGGCTGTCGCGCCTTGCGTCTTGAACGCCCGGTTGAACGCCCGCTTCCTCACGGCCGTCGCGACGTCCTCGCGGCGCGCGCTGACCCAGGCGCCGCGGCCGGGAAGCCGGGCGCGCAGGTCCGGCACGACGGCGCCGTCCGGCCCGAGGACGAAGCGGATCATCGCGTCGGGCGCCTGCGCGGTGCGCGTGACGATGCAGGTGCGCAGCGCGCCCTGTCGGCCACGATTCGGCCCGGCATCGAGGACGACGTCCTCGATGCCCTCGTCAGCCGGCGGCTGAGCGACCTGAATCATCGCCCGACCTCGCGTCGTCAGTTGGCCTGGGCCTCGGCGGGCTCCGCCGCGTCCTCGGTCGCCTCGGGCTCGGGCAGCGCCTCGATCCAGCCGGCGCGGAGGCGGGCGGCCATGATCATGGCCTCGGCCTCGGCGCGCGAGACCTCGAAGCCGTCGAGGTAGCCGGCGTGGCGCTTGGCCTCCGGCCCGCGGCCCTCGGTGTAGCCGACGAGGTCGTCGGTGGCGCAGCCGGCCAGATCCTCGATCGTCTTCACGTCGTTCTCGCCGAGCGAGACCAGCATCGGCGTGGTCAGGCCGTCGATCTCGCGCAGCTCGTCCTGCACGCCGAGCTCGGTGCGGCGGTCGTCGTGCTCCTGCTCGATCCGAGCGAGGTGATCCTGGGCGCGGGCCTGGATCTCGGCGCCGGTCTCCTCGTCGAGGCCCTGGATCGAGGACAGCTCCTGGATGTCGACGTAGGCGATCTCCTCGACATTGCGGAAGCCTTCCGCCGCGAGCAGCTGGCCGACGGTCTCGTCGACGTCGAGCGCGCCCATGAACACGGTGGTGCGCTCGGCGAACTCCTTCTGGCGGCGCTCGCTCTCCTCGGCCTCGGTCAGGATGTCGATGTCCCAGCCGGTGAGCTGCGAGGCCAGGCGCACGTTCTGGCCGCGGCGCCCGATGGCGAGCGAGAGCTGGTCGTCGGGCACCACCACCTCGATGCGGTCGGCCTCCTCGTCGAGCACCACCTTGACGACCTCGGCCGGCTGCAGCGCGTTGACGATGAAAGTCGCCTGGTCCTCCGACCACGGGATGATGTCGATCTTCTCGCCCTGGAGCTCGCCGACCACCGCCTGGACGCGCGAGCCGCGCATGCCGACGCAGGCGCCGACCGGATCGATCGAGCCGTCGCGCGAGATCACCGCGATCTTGGCGCGCGAGCCCGGATCGCGGGCGACCGCCTTCACCTCGACGATGCCGTCGTAGATCTCCGGCACTTCCTGGCCGAAGAGCTTCGCCATGAACTGCGGATGCGAGCGCGACAGGAAGATCTGCGGCCCGCGCACCTCGCGGCGCACGTCGAACAGGTACGAGCGGATGCGGTCGCCGGGGCGGAAGGTCTCGCGCGGGATCATCTCGTCGCGCCGGACGATGCCCTCGCCGCGGCCGAGGTCGACGATGACGTTGCCGTACTCGACGCGTTTGACGAGGCCGTTCACGATCTCGCCGATGCGGTCCTTGTACTCGTCGAACTGACGGTCCCGCTCGGCGTCGCGCACCTTCTGGACGATGACCTGCTTGGCCGACTGGGCCGCCACGCGCCCGAAATCGAAGGGCGGCAGGGTGTCGGAGATCACGTCGCCGACGAGCGCGCCGGGATTGTAGCGCCGGGCCTGGTCGAGGGTGATCTCGCGGGCGTCGTTCTCGACGAGGTCGACCACGAGGAGGTGGCGGGAGAGCCGCAGCGCCCCGGTCTTGTTGTCGATCTCGGCGTGCACATCGGTCTCGGCGCCGTAGCGCGAGCGGGCCGCCTTGGCGATCGCCTCCTCCATCGCGTCGATCACGATGGAGCGATCGATCACCTTCTCGCGGGCGACCGCGTCGGCGATCTGCAGGAGTTCGAGCCGGTTGGCGCTGACGACGGCCATCTGTGTCGGTCCTTCTCTTGGGGTGCCGCCCCGGTCGCCGCTTTGCAAGCGGGGCGGGCGGCGATGCTCTAGTGAAGCGAGTCGCGGTCCTTGAGGCGGGCCGCCTTGGTGGTCACGGGCTTCTTGGGCGCGTCCGAAGCGGGCTTCGGCTTGGCCGCCTTGGGCTTGGCGGAAGCCTTCTGCCGCTTCGGGAACGGCGCCGGCGGAAGGGCCGGGGCGTCTTCCGCCTCGTCGTCGTCGAGCGCCTCGTCGAGGTCCTGCACCGGGCCTCCGCCGCGCCGCAGCGACTCGCGCACGAGTTCGTCCGTGAGCACCAGATGCGCATCGGCGAGGTCGCGCAGCGGCAGCGAGACCCGGCTCGGCAGGCCTTCCTTGACGTCGGGCAGGTCGACCGGGACGGTGACCGCCGCCGCGTCCGGCTCGCCGATGATCCCGCGGAAGCGCTTGCGGCCGCCGAGCGGCACGGCGAGCTCGATCTTGGCCTCGTAGCCGGCCCAGCGGGCGAAGTCGGAGACCCGGACCAGCGGACGGTCGATGCCGGGCGAGGAGATCTCGAGATAGTAGGCGATGCCGACCGGGTCATCGAGGTCGAGGATCGGCGAGATCGCGCGGCTCACGGTCTCGCACTCGTCGATGGACATCGAGCCGTCCGGCCGCTCGGCCATGATCTGCACGGTGCAGCCGTTCGCGCTCGACACCTTTACCCGCACGAGGCGGAAGCCGAGCCCCTCGATCGGACCCTCGATCACCTGCGCCACGCGCGCGGCGACGCCGGTCTCGCGGACCAGACGCTTCTCCGTCGGCTCAGCCGACGGCTCGGGCGAGGGGACGGCGGTCGGCTCTGACATGACTGCGCTCAGGATCGGGCTCGCTGATGGGGCGGCGCTCCGGAGGACAGGAGAGGGGCTTGCGGCAATAAAAAAGAGCGGACCCGGTGGGGCCCACTCCCGAACCGCAGCCTCGCGACTGCAACCAGAACTGATGAGGAACGATCTAGCGGGTGAACGCGAAGAATTCAAGCGTTTTCCGGCTGCGCGTCGCCTCGACCCGAAGCAGCCGGACGACCCGGGAATCGCTCGAGGAGCGATCCTGGACCATGGAAGGGCCTCCATGAGGTCGGATCGACGGTCGCTCAGGCCAGCCCCTCCTCGATGGGAAACGGCGTCGGCTCCCACCAGCGCTCGGCCTGGTGGAAGCGCGCCGCCTCGGCCTCCCAGCGGTGAAGGATCGCCGCGATGGCCGCGCGGTCGCCGGTGCGGAGCGGTTCGACGATCTCGAGGATGCGGCGGCGGCGGCGCCGGTAGTCGGTGCAGCGGCCGGCCTTCTCCCAGGCCTCGATGGCGCGCTGCGTGCGCGCGCCGCGCTTGGGATAGTCGAGGATCTCCGGCGGCTCGTAATCGCCGTAGGTGTCGCTCTCGTACCACCGCCAGATCTGGCCCAGGAACTCGCGCGCCTCGTCCAGCGCGCCCTCCGCGAGCGCGATCGCCATGCGCTGCTCGTCGTGAACGTTACCGCGAGGGATGATATGGCTGCGGTAGAAGTCCAAATAGGCATGGTGGTCGAGGGCCATCGGGCGCAGCAGCGGCAGGACCTGCTCCTCGACCGCGCGCGTGAAGATGCGGCCGATTTCGGGATCTGCCCACGCGAAGTCCCCGACCGTGGCCGCCCAGGCGGCAAGCTGGGGAAATTCCGGCCTGCGCTCGTAATCGGGCTGGAGGAAGTAGTCCCGCGTGAAGGGGGCAGGTAGAGGCTCGCGTCGGAACCCCTCGGAAAAACTGCCGACATTCCAATCCCAGTTCGCGCCACTCCAGTACAAGGGCGCGATACTGAACCTGGGCCAAAATACATCGGCAGACCTGCCGCGATAGATGTAGATCTGCGCGATACAATGGCGGATCGGGCGGATCCAGATCGCATACGGTTTCACTTGGACCCAATCCGGATTGTGCTTCAGCACGTCCCGGAAAAGCCGAGCCAACTGCTTCTTGGTCGTCATCGCGACTCCCGCATCTGTATGACGATGATCCGCTGCGTTTTGGGGAACAGCATCTTGGCCCTGGTCGCGTAACGCACCGAATCGGACCAACCGAGGCCGCGAAGCCCCGTCTTGTAGTCGTAGACGCAGGCGACGGTCGGCTGTGGGCTATGAAACTGGTCGAGGCGGCTCGTGCCGGACTGACCATACAAGCCTTCGTCTCCAGTCTTGAGGATCGACAGCTCCGATTTGAAATCGGCGATGTTCTGGGCTTTTGCCCAACGATCCATCAGCACGTGGATCGCGGTGCCAATGGCTTGCGGCGTTCGATACGCGCCACTTTGTCGAACCGACATGGCGACCGCGTCGAGCTGGGTCTGGATCTCACCGGTCTTCGGGCAGGCGGCGTCGAGGGATGCCTGGTCGAGCGGACCAACCCAGATCGCCGGCATGTGCTTGAAGTCCTCGGCGCCACGGAACTCGTGCGCCGTGGTGCCGAGGACGGTGCCGTAGCGACCCCGCTGCGCCGAAAGCGTCGCGAAGAGCGTGCCGGCGAGCTCGAGCGTCCGTAGGACCCGAACGGCCGCCAGGGCGAGCGGAACCGCCTGCAGGAAGGCGGGCTGCACCGTCGCGTCCGGCTCGGCGCCGTTCGCCGTGAAGGTGCTGCGCCCCAGGATCTCGCCGGAGACGCCGTCGCGGATCGTCTGCGTCGCCCCGAGGGTCTCGAAGACCCGGCTCTCGCCGTCCGGCGCGGTGACCGCGTGCTGCTCGTCGAAGTCGCGCCGGCCGGCGCGGATGCGGATCGAGAGGATGCCGGTGCCGTCGTCGAGACGGGTCTCCTCGCGAATCTGCGTGGGCTCGGCTGCGGGCATCTGTGCCCATTGCGGCTTGATCAGCCGCAGCACGTCCGGATCGACGGCGTTCCCATCCCCACCGCCGCCGGCAATCCATTGCCCACCGTTAGGCTGACCGAAAGGAGCGCGCGGCTGGTCAGACCAATCCTTTCGCCGGAGTGCCTGCTCCAGGCGGAGCAGCTTCGTGTCGAGGGAGAGCCCGGCCAGAAGCCCCTTCAGTTGCCGGACCTCTTCACCGATCCTCGGTTGTCTGGCCATGGCATCGATCCGAATCGCCTTCGATGAGGATCATTTACCGGAACAAAGCGGGAATGTACAGTTTATTTTCCTATTTTGAATTCGCTTATGGACTAAGCTCCGGGGCCGGATCGGCGTCGGGGGAGGGAGACACGAAAACCGGCACGGAGCCGACGCGGGTCCGGCTTTCGGGCGGCCATCCCTTGCGTCTCGACCTGGGCCGCGCGCCGGCGCCCGGTGCGCCGATCGGGCAGCGCCCGGATGGAACGCTGTGAGATCTGCCTCAGCGCGAGGCCGCCGCGTAGGACACGACCGGCGGGGTCAGCTGCGCGGTCCGTTCGGTCCGCGCCACGGCGACGATCCACACCGTCAGCACGATCGCGACGAGAAGGTCGCGCCGGCGCGAGCGTCGCGGCGTGGCAGGCGAATCCGGCATCGAATCGATCGGCTCCTCGAACGGGAGCGACATCGTGCGACGCACATGTTTCTGCTTGATGTGGGAAATTCACCCACAGATTGGTATCGCAGCCTCGTCACCGCACGGGCAAGGCGAAGACGGTGAGCTGGCCGCCGAGCGCGGTATAATCCGACAGTGCCGCGTACCCGCCGACCGCGCCGGCGCCGTCCGCCGGGTCGGTGAGGCCGGCGGCCAGGCCGATCCCGGCCCAGCCGCCGACGCCCGAGAGCACCGCTACGTACTGACGGCCGCCGTGCCGGTAGGTCATCACGTTGCCGACGATTCCCGACGGGGTCTTGAACCGGTAGAGTTCCTTGCCCGTCGCCGCGTCGACGGCCTTCAGGTAGCCCTCGAGCGTGCCGTAGAAGACCACGCCGCCGGCGGTGGCGAGGGCGCCCGACCAGACCGAGAACGGCTCGGGCAGGGACCATGCGATCCGCCCCGCGACGCCGTCCCAGGCGACGAACGCGCCGGTGCGGGACTCGCCCGGCGGCGGCTGCAGCCCGACGGTGGCGCCGACATAGGGCACGCCCGTCGTGTAGGTGACGTGGAACGGCTCGTAGCTCATGCAGATGTGGTTGGTGGGCACGTAGAACAGCCCCGTGCCGGGCGAGAACGCCGCCGGCTGCTGGTTCTTCGCCCCGATCGCGCCGGGGCAGATGCCGGTGGTGGTCTCGTCCTCGCCGGTCCGCTCGGGCGAGTAGCGTTCGGCGACGATCGGCCGGCCGTAGCCGGGGGACGCCCGGTCCATGTCGACCTTGGAGGCCCAGTTGACGACCGGGTCGAACTTCTCGGCGACGAGGAGCTCGCCGGTGGCGCGATTGAGGGTGTAGCCGAAGCCGTTGCGGTCGAAGTGGGTCAGCAGCGGGGTCTCCTTGCCGCCGACCTTCTGATCCGTGAGGATCATCTCGTTGATGCCGTCGTAGTCCCACTCGTCGTGGGGGGTCA
>NZ_VRVH01000239.1:0-7106 GCF_008040095.1 Methylobacterium sp. WL6
GATGAGGCGGGGGAGGAGCACGCGCGGGGTCCGGGGTTCTGGATCGGGGAATCGACGGGATCTCAACCGGCCAACAATCCCCCGCCGCGCACGGTTCCGATTCCGCGACATCTGCGGCCTGCCGGTGACGAGGCCTTAACCAAGCTTTGCCATTCTGCCGGGATGTCGGAATGGCGTGAGGGTCCGGTGGTCATGGCGAAGCCGCAGACGTCCCGGCCGGGCGAGACGCCCCAGACCCAGCCGCCGCTGAACCCGAGCGTGCGCCGCCACCTCGGCCAAAACCTGCGCAACCTCTACGCCGACACCCTCTCCGCCCCGGTGAGCGAGCGCCTCGAAGCGCTGATCGCGCAGCTGGACCGCCCGAAGGACTGAGGAAGACTCGGCGCAAGGGTCTTCGCTCTGCGACTCGGTTTCCGGGGGTCGCCTGGGGGTGGCGAGCGGCCGAAAAGCTGCCGTTCGACCATCGGCCTGGGCCGGCGCCGCGATCCGCGCGCTCATGGGCCGGAAGGCGCCATGCTCCGCAAAGCCGTGCCGACGGCCGGTGCCCGCGCACGGGCACCGGTGCGGGCGTCGCCGAGGTCGCGGGCGCGCAGGGCAAGGATCGCGGGCGCGTAGGGACAAGACGGTCGGTCACCCCGGCTCGCGCAGGTTCGTGAAGTTCGCGACGATGCCGGGCGCCCGGCTGCCCTTCCGGGACGAGGCCATCAACCGGACGTGGTAGCGGGCGCCGTCCGCGCCCTCGATCGTCCGCTCGGAGGGCCGGCGCGTCGCCAGCACCGTCGGGATCTCGTCCGATAGCCACGTCAGGGCGATCGGCGCCGAGAAGTTGCGCAGGGACCGGCCGACGTCGCTCGGCTGCAAGCCGAAGATCTGCGCCGCGGCACGGGTGAACATGCGGATGTGGAGATCCGGCGTCAGGAGCACGCTAGCGACGTTCATGCCCTCGAACAGCGTGGCCTGGTCGTCGCTCAGCTGATCGATCGCCTCGATCTTCGACGTCAGCTCGACGTTCATCGTCTGAAGCTCTTCGTTCAGAGACTGCGTCTCCTCCTTCGCGGCCTCGAGCTCCTCGTTGGCGGCCTGCATCTCCTCGTTGACGGAGTACAGCTCCTCGTTCGAGGATTTGAGCTCCTCGAGGGAGGTCTCGTACTCCTCGATCACGGATTGGAGCCGCTCGCGCGTGCTGCTCAGCTCGCGCTCCAGGCCGTGGATCGCCGCGTCCCGATCGTCGGCTTCCAGAGCCTGCCGCCGCTCCTTCTCGACGGGGGCGGCGGCCTCGTCGAACACCACCAGGAACAGCGGCTCCGTCTCGCTCGGCGTGTGGAGCGGCTTGACGACCAGGGTGATCGTCTGCAGGCGCCCGTCCGGAAGCTCGACGCCGATGCTGTCGCGCACGACCCGGGTGTTGCCCTCGATCGCCTCACGCAGGGCCGTCCGGAGATCCAGCCGCAGGCCCTTGCGCGCCATCGCGGCCAGCTCCCGGGTCGGCTGGCCGGGCACGACCTCCAGATGATCGCCGATCCGCGACGAGTAATGCACGGCCTCGCCCGTCCGCGTCACGACCGCGTGGGGGGGCGTGAACTCCGACAGCATCAGCGTCTCGACCGTGTGCCGCAGGGCCGCGTGCGTCTTCACGTTGCGCCGGTGCGGATGGCCGGTCCCCACGAAGACCGCCGTGTCCGGCCCGGACATCGGCGGCAACCGGGCCGGCGGGATCGCGTCCCGCGCCTGGAAGATGCGGTGCCGCTTGTCGATCGTCTCGAACAGGTCCTCGAAGCGCGTCACGTTCTCGGCCATGCCGATGAACAGGTAGCCGCGCGGGCGCAGGGCGTAGTGCAGCACCGGCATCAGCTGCTGCTGGGCATCGACGCCGAGGTAGATCAGCAGGTTTCGGCAGGAGACGAGATCGAGGCGCGAGAACGGCGGGTCGCGCAACACGCTGTGCGGGGCGAAGGTGCACAGGTCGCGCACGGCCTTCTTGACCACCGCGCTGTCGCCCTCGACGACGAAGTGCTGCGCGACCCGCTCGGGCGAGACGGCGGACAGGTAGGTCCTCGGGTAGAGGCCGGTCCGGGCGACAGTGAGCGAGCGCTCGTCGATGTCGGTGGCGAAGATCTGCACGCGCGGCGGATCCGCCAGGGTGAGCATGTGCTCGCGCAGGAGGATGGCCAGGGAGTAGACCTCCTCGCCGGTCGAGCAGGCCGGCACCCAGACCCGCACGATCTCGGTCGCCGCGCGCGCATCGAGAAGCTTCGGGATGACGTGGGTGGCGAGCGCCTCGAAGGCGGCGGCGTCGCGGAAGAAGTTCGTCACGCCGATCAGCAGATCCCGGAACAGCGCCCCGACTTCCGCCGGGTCGGCACGCAGCCGCTTGAGGTAGGCGTCCGGCCCGGCCGCCCCGACCACGCCGATGCGCCGCTGCAGGCGGCGCACGAAGGTGTTGGGCTTGTAGCCCGAGAAGTCGTGCCCGACCTGCGAGCGGAGGATGACGAAGATCTCAGCAAGCAGCTCGGCGTCGAGCTCCTGCGCGGCCGGGTCGGCCTGGGCCTCCCGCGCGGCGGTGCTGTGCGCGGCGATCCGGTCGCCCATCCGTTCGGCCGGCTCGCCGAAATCGACGAAGCCGGTGCGCAGCGAGCTGAGCGGCATGTCGGGGGTCTCGGGCCCGAAGCCGTCCAGGGTCTGGGCCAAGGTCAGGCCGCCGTGCTCCTTGATCGCCTTGATGCCGATGGCGCCGTCCCCGTCGCCGCCGGACAGGATCACGCCGACCGCGCGCTCGCCCTGGTCGAGGGCCAGGGCCGTCAGGAAGATGTCGACCGGCTTGGTCTCGCGGACCTTCGGCTCGAGCGGCCTCAACGTCAGCCGGCCGTCCACGATGCCCATGACGAAACCGCCCGGCATGACGTAGATGCGGCCCGGTCGGACCGGCGCGCCGTCGGTGGCGGTCTCGACCTCCAGCGGCGTGAACCGGGCCAGGACGTCCGGGAGCAGGCTCTTGTGGTCCCGGCTGAGATGCGTGACGATGACGAAGGCTGCCCCGAGCGTCTCCGGCACCCCGCGGAAGAAGCCCTGCATCGCTTCGATGCCGCCCGCGGACGCGCCGATGCCGACGATCGGAAAGTGGTCGTGGTCCATCACGATGTTCTGAGCCTTCGGATCGATACAATGCCGTTCGTCGGGTCCCAGCATCCTGCGTTCTCGCCCGATGTCGAGGACGGCCGTGCGGATCAGCTGTCGTGCGTGGCCTCCTGCACGACGTAGGCGAGGCAGCGGGCCCGGGCCTCGGGGCTCTTCAGCCGCACGAACAGCCGCAGCAGCGCCACCACTTCGGGGAGATGATCCAGGCCCGCCACGGCGGTTTCGGTGTCCGGTGCCCGAGCCGGGTCGGCGGTCAGGAAGGTCGCCACCGGAACGCCCAGCGACCGGGCGATGCGGACCAGCGCACCGGGGTCGTCGTCCTGCAGGTCGTCACCGTTCATCATGACCGTCCGCCGATCCCCGCGCCGCGGCGATCAATGCACGGCGATCCCGGCCACGCGCGGTCCCATCACGCCGGCGATGCGACGCCCGACATGATGGAGCACGTGACCGAGGAGCAGGCGGGTCTGGGTGTCGGGGTCGTCTTCCGCGGCCTCGTAGGCCTCGATGAGGGACGCCACCAATTGGTTCGACGGGCCGGGGGCGTCGTCCGTGCAGGATGCGAGAGGCCCCGCAGCGGTCTGCTCCCGGGAGCGTAGGACGAGCGCGCGCGAGGCCTGGAGCGTCCGCCGCGTCTCCTCGGCCATGGCGCGCAGCTCACGGGCCACCTCAAGGCACCGATCTGCTCGTGAGCGGTCTATCATCGGCGCTCCGGTTTCCGTCCCATGCCCGCACATGGACGACTTCCGTGCGGCAGATCGGAAGGTGCACGCAATTTATAGATGTGGCAATCCGACGATTGCGTTCGAGGGCGATCGGGAGGACCGAATGTCAGCATGCAAGGCAGGTCGGCTTTCGCATCCATCGAGCAGACGCAAGTACAAGTCCCGCGTTCCCAAGTCGTCGCTCCATGCGCGGCCCGGAAGCGGACCGTCCGGCCTTGCCATGGGTCGTGCGCGGGCGCGACGGCGACGTCCGCTTCCGGTGGACCTGCGCGCGCGCGTCAGGTCCACCGGGCGCCCTTCATCGGCGGCGGCCTCCCGGAGCCGTACGGCCCGAGCCGACATCGGAACCGTGGCCGGCCGGCACGCGGGCTCGGCCCGGCCGCGACGAAACGGCCGGTGCCAGGGATCGCACCGGATCCGGCCCTTCCGCCCGCCCGGAATTTGGAATGGTTTGCAGTTTCGTGCACCTTAGGCGTGAATCGGGCACGCCATCCGGAACGCCAAGAAGGCCGGACGCCCGACGGTGGAGGAAACATGAACGAAATCGTCAAGCCGGACTCCCTGATCGTCGCGGAGGCCGAGAGCCTGACCGAGACCTTCTTCGGCGGCTGCCCGCACGATTGCCCGGACACCTGCTCGATGCTGTTCGAGGTGAAGGACGGGGAGCTGCTCGGCGTGCGGGGCAACCCGGACCATCCGATGACCCGCGGCGGCCTCTGCGTGAAGCTGAAGGACTACGAGAAGCGCCACTACCATCCCGACCGGCTGCTCTACCCGATGAAGCGCGTCGGCCCGAAGGGCGCGAAGCAGTTCGCGCGCATCACCTGGGACGAGGCGCTCGACACCATCGTCACGCGCTGGAAGGCGATCATCGACCAGCACGGCCCCGAGGCGATCGCGCCCTACAGCTACCTCGGCAACCAGGGCCTCGTGCACGGCTTGAACGGCGGCGACGCCTTCTTCAACCGCATGGGCGCCACCGTGACCGAGCGCACCTTCTGCGGCGAGGGCTCCTGCACCGCGTGGCTGCTCACCGTCGGCCCGACCGCCGGCCTCGACCCGGACAGCTACATCCACTCCAAGTACATCGTGATCTGGGCCTGCAACTCGGTCTCGACGAACCTGCACCACTGGGCCATCGTCAAGGACGCCCAGAAGAAGGGGGCCAAGGTCGTCGTCATCGACACCTACGCCTCGCGCACCGCCAAGGCGGCCGACTGGCACATCGCCCCGAAGCCCGGCACCGACGGCGCGCTCGCCATGGCGCTGATCAACTCGATCATCGCGCAGGGCCTCGTCGACCAGGACTACGTCGACAACCACACGGTCGGCTTCGCGGAGCTGAAGGAGCGGGCCGCGCCCCGCACGCCGGAATGGGCCGCCGCGATCACCGGCGTCCCGGCCGAGGACATCCGCACGCTCGCCCGCGAGATGGCGACCGAGCAGCCGGTCGGCATCCGCATGGGCGTGGCGCTGGAGCGGCATTACGGCGGCGGCCAGACCATCCGCGCCGTCACCTGCATCCCGGCGCTGACCGGCGCGTGGCGTCACGTCGGCGGCGGCGTCACCCAGTTCGGCGTGTGGGAGCATCCCTACAAGTTCGACGTGATGTGCCGGCCCGACCTGATCCCGGAGGGGACCCGCGTCGTGTCGAACCTGCAGATCGGGCGCGCGCTCACCGGCGAGCTGAAGCTCGACCCGCCGATCCTGTCGATGATGTGCTGGAACTCGAACCCCGTCACGCAGGCGCCCGAGACCGACAAGATCGTCGAGGGGCTGATGCGCGAGGACCTGTTCATGGTCTCGGCCGAGCACTTCATCTCCGACACGGCGTCCTACGCCGACATCCTGCTGCCCGCCACGATGGGCGCGGAGATGGAGGACATGATCCTGTCCTGGGGCCACCTCTACCTGACCTACAACACCAAGTGCGCGGACGCGCCCGGCGAGGCGATCCCGAACAACGAGATCTTCCGCCGGCTCGCGGCCCGGCTCGGCTACGCGGAGGAGAACTTCACGTGGTCGGACAGCGAGTGCCTCGAGCACTACGTCGACTGGTCGTCGCCGGCCTGCGAGGGCATCGACCTCGCCTACATGCGCGAGCACGGCTTCGCCCGCCTCAAGGTCGGCACGCCGGACGACCGGGCGCCGCACCGGGAGGGCAACTTCCCGACGCCGACCGGCAAGTGCATGCTGAAGGTGGAGGGCGCCACGAACTTCGTCGCGCCCCCGTTCCGGCAGATGTACGAGGGCTTCCAGCCCGGCGAGGCGCTCGATCCCCTGCCCGACTACCTCGGCCCGCGGGAATCCCACGCCAACGACCCGGAGCTGGCCAGGCGCTTCCCGCTCAACATCGTCTCGCCCAAGAGCCACTACTTCCTGAACTCCTGCTACGCCAACATGGAGGACAAGCAGAAGGGCCAGGGCGAGCAGTTCGTGATGATCAGCCAGGTCGACGCCGACGCCCGCGGCATCCGCGACGGCGACAAGGTGCAGGTCGCCAACGACCGCGGCGCCTTCAAGGGCGTGGCCCGCATCACCGACGACGTGACGGACGGCATCGTGGTCGCGACGCTGGGCTACTGGCGCCAGCTCAACGAGGGCACGGTCAACAGCATCTCGTCGGGCGCCTTCAGCGACATGGGCCACGCGCCCTCGTTCTCGGACAACCTCGTTGAGGTCGTTCGGGCGAACTGAGGCCGTCGCCGGCCGTGCGGCCAGCAGGCGCCCCACGGGGCGCGTGCTGCCTGCGGACGGCGCCCCGGGCTTGGCCGGATGCGGCGGATGTGCGAGGCCTCGTCGGCGGTTGCGGGCGGACACGCGGGGCGGCCGAGCCCCGGAGGGGGAGGCCATGGAACTCCTGATCGTCGACGACCACCCGCTGTTCCGCGAGGCGCTCGCCAGCACGATCGGCCTGTCCGATCCCGACGCGGTGCTGCACGAGGCCGACGGGATCGCGGCGGCCTGCGCGATGCTGGCCGCCCATCGCGGCATCGAGCTGACGCTGCTCGACCTGTCGATGCGGGGGGTGTCGGGCTTCGACGGGCTCGTCACCATCCGCGCCCGGTTTCCGCGCGTGCCGATCCTGGTGGTGTCGGGGCACGAGGATCCGCGCATCATGCGCGAGGCGCTGCACCACGGGGCGGCCGGCTACGTGCCGAAGGCGGTCGACAAGGCGACGCTGACGCGGGCGATCCGGGACGTGCTCGCCGGCGCGCTCGCGATTCCCGAAGGCCTCGCCGAGGC
>NZ_VRVH01000023.1:0-36358 GCF_008040095.1 Methylobacterium sp. WL6
GCGGGGTTTCGCGGCGGGGAGGCCTGCCTTAGCAGGCCGCCCGCGCCGCCGCGACCCGCTCCCGCGCTCAGTGCGCCGAGGCGATGCCGTCCGCGGTGGTGGCGGTGCCGACGTTCTGGCGCAGGTCGGCCTCGCCGAGGGTCTTGAGCTCGACGCGCAGCAGCACGGTCTGGTTGCGCTCGGCGACGCCGGTCACGGTGGCGATCGGCGAGACGATGTAGTTCAGCGACACCGTGGTGCACTCGTCCTGGTAGCCGGCGCCGACGCTCATGCCCGACAGGTAGAACCGGCCCGGGTTCTGGTAGGTCGGCAGGGTGCCGACCGGGTTGGCGATGTAGCTCGCCAGCGCCTCGGAATAGAGCGTCCGCGTGTCGAGGTAGTGCGTCAGGTCGACGAGCGCCGAGCCGGTGACGAACCAGTTCGGGGTGATGTTGTAGGTCGCCGTCGCGGTGATGCCCTCGCGGCGATGGCTGAAGCCGAGCAGCGGCTGCGCCTCGTAGTACGAGTAGAACGCCGACAGCGACAGCGGCAGGAAAGGCGCGAAGCGCGCGGTGACGCCGGTCTCGAAGCGGTTCACCTTGAAGTCCGCATGGTCGAAGCGGGCGCGGGTGATCAGGCTGATGTTCTGGTTCGGCGAGACCTGGAAGCGGCCCACGAAGTCGGAGGCGGTGCTCTCCAGGCCGGAATCGAGGCCGACATTGGCGATGTCGCCGCGGCGGAACGAGTTGACGCCGGCGAGCTGGATCGACTCGCCGAACATCGCGTTCGCGTACCAGCCCGAGGCGGTGACGACCGAGTACTGCGCGCCGAGGTTGGTGCGCACTCCGCCCTCGACCCGGTCGTAGCCGGAGAACTTGTCCCACTGGAACAGCGAGGTGTCGTCGAAGACGAGGCTCTGCGCGTCCTCGTTCGGCAGGTGGCCGATCCGGGTCTCGGAGGGGCGTGCGATGACCTGGGCGATCGGCTCCAGGGTGTGGACGCCGAGCGGCCCGAAATCGCTGACGAAGGGATAGCGGTAGTCGATGCCGACCGCCGGCATCACCCGGCCGGAGAAGCCGTCGTCGACGGAGGCGATCTGCGGCACCAGGGCGTTCTGGTAGCCCGACAGGCTCGGGTTCACGAAGAACGCGTCGGTGCGCAGGTACGCAAACGGCGTGATCGCCTGGCCGAGGTCGTCAATGAAGGTCCGGCGCCAGGAGAGCTGGGCCGAGGCGCGGGTGTCCGTGCCGGCCAGGCCCCGCACCAGGCAGGTGTTGCGGTTGAAGGTCGTGCAGGTCTCGTAGAGCGGGTAGCTGATGCCGTTGACGCTCGGGCTGAACAGGTAGGTGCCGGTGCGCGGCAGGCCCTGGAAGTCCGTCGCCTCGCGGGTCAGGCTGGTGATGTTGGCCTGGAAGCGGACCTCGCCGCCGAGCTCGCCCGGGCCGTTGATGCGCTTGTCGTAGTCGATCACCGGCAGGACCAGCGGCTGCTCCTTCTGCCAGTCGAAGCTCGACAGGCCCTTGAAGTAGTAGCCGCGCATCTCGAAGTACGAGCGATCGCCCTGGCCGGTGAGGTACGCGGTCGATACCGCCTCGCGGAAGTAGTCCGTCGTGATCGACTGGTTGCGGATGCGGTAGTTGTCGAGGAACCACTTGTCGGTCACGCCGACGAGGTCCCAGCCGGTGCGCCAGCGGTCGTTGATGTAGAACCGGCCCTTCGATTCGATCGAGCCGCGGAAGTCGCGGTCGCCCGCGCCGATCGGCCCCGGCAGGAAGGCCGAGGGCGTCGTCTGGAAGATGCCCGAGACCCGCAGGTTGTAGCTGCCGTTGTCGAGGCGCTGGCGGAACTCGCCCTGCCCGAGCACGCCCTGGCGGCTCAGGAAGGACGGCGACAGCGTCAGGTCGTAATCCGCCGCGAGGTTGAAGAAGTACGGCACCGTCAGGCCGGTGCCGAGCGCCGTCGTGTTGATGAAGCGCGGGGTCAGGAAGCCGCTCTGGCGCTTCACCGTCGGGTCGGCGGACTCGAAATACGGCAGGTAGGCGACCGGGATCCCGGCGATCTCGACGGTCGAGTCCTCGAAGTAGATCGTGTGGGTCTCGTTGTTGTGGATGATCTTGGCGGCGCGCACCTGCCACAGCGGCGGCTTCTCCGGGTGGTCGCGGCACGGCTCGCAGGCGGTGTAGGTGCCGGAATCGAAGCTGGTCTGCTCGCCTTCCAGCCGCTCGCCGCGCGGCGACGAGAAGCGCGTGCGGATGGTCTCGCCCTTGCGCTCCACGGTCTGCTGGATGCGCAGGCTGTCGATGAAGCCGCTCTTGAAGTCGTCGGTGAGCTCCATCTTCTCGCCGGTGACGACGGCGCCGTCCTGGTCGGTCAGGCGGACGTTGCCCTCGGCGAAGACGCGGCTCGAGGCCCGGTCGTAGCGGACGCGGTCGGCCTGCAGCGTGCGCGGGCCGTAATGCAGCTCGGCGTTGCCGCGCGCCGTGACGGTATTCTTGTCGTTGTCGTAGATCAGCTCGTCGGCCTCGACGAGGAGCTTGTCGCCGGGCTTGCCGGCGACCGGCTTGCCGCCCGGCAGGCCCTGGGCGCCCGCGGGCACGGCACCGCCGACGGACGTGCCGGCGCAGAGCAGCGCCAGCAGCCCGAGGACCTTCGCGATGTCGGCGACCTTACGCAACGCCTGTCCCAACTCCGCTGACGCCCGCCGCCACGTTTCCGTCCACGTCCGTCTCCCGTGCCCGCTCCGGAGAGCGGGCGTCAGCCGTCTTCCTGGTACAGAAGCGTGAGCGTACCGAGAAGGCTTCCTACCACGGCCGGGAACCACGCCGCCACCGGCGCCGCGACGATCCCGGAGGCTCCGAGGCCTTCCATCACCTGGCGGGCGACGTACAGGGCGAACCCCGCGGCGACCCCTCCTAGCACCAGCTTTCCCACACCACCAAAGCGGAAGAACCGTAAGGAAACGGTTGCCGCCACCAGGACCATGGCCAGGAAGAGGATCGGCCGGGCCCACAGCACATCATACTGGAGACGGTAGCGGGTCGCATCCAACCCGGCCCGCTCGGTGCGTGCGATGGTGTCGGGTAGTTGCCAGAAAGGCACGGATTCCGGGGGGGTGAAGCGCTGGCGCACCTGGCTCGGATCGAGGGTCGAGGCGATGAGGTAGGTGCCGAAGGCCTCCGGCGGGCTGCCCGGCGTCAGCACCCGGGTGTCGGTCAGCTCCCAGTAGCCGTCGTGCAGGCTCGCCCGCGCGGCGACGATCTGCGAGACGAACAGGCCGGCATCGTCGAAGGTGAAGACCTGCACGCCGGCCAGCGTCGTCGTGCCCTCGATCGCGGTCTCGGCGCGGATGATCGCGCCGCCGTCGAGGCTCTTCTGGCGGATCCACAGGTCCTTGCCCGAGGACGCCTTGGTCGACTTGGCGAAGATCTTCGCCTCGATCTCGGTCGAGCGCTGCTTCATCATCGCCGAGACCGGGTTGTAGACCCCGACCGTGAAGGCGCCGAGCGCCAGGGCGACGAAGAAGCCCGGCTGCAGGAACTGCCAGGCCGAGATCCCGGCGGCGCGCGCCACCACCAGCTCGAGCTTGCGCGAGAGCTGAAGCATGGCCGCCATCGAGCCGAACAGCACGGCGAAGGGCAGCACGCCCTCGGCCACCGCGGGCGTGCGGTAGAGCGAGAGCTGGGCCATCAAACCTGTGGACGCGCCCTCCGCGTCGCCGGCGCGGCGCAGCAGCTCGACGAAATCGAGGGTGTAGACGAGCGCGAACACCGTGATGAACACGCCGAGCACGGTGCGCGCGAAGCGGGCCGCGAAGTAGCGCCCGAGGGTGAACCCGATCAGCATGCGGTTTCAGCCGGCGGCGAGGCGGGGCGCGCGGAACCGCCCCCGCACGGCGGCCGCGAGGCGGCCGTTGAGGGCGCGCACCGCCGGGCCCTGGAAGATGATCAGCGACGACAGCGCGATCGCCAGCAGCGGCACCGCGTAGATCGCCGCCACCGCCCCGGCGCTGCGGGTCGCCGCGCTGGTCGCGGTGAAGCCGGCGATGCGCAGGGCGATGACCGCGATGACCGCGCTCGCGACCGCGCCGGCCCGGCCCTGTCGGGTGGTGCGCGGGTCGCCGAGCGCCGCGAACGCGATGAAGACCAGGGCGAGCGGGTAGAGCCAGGCCGAGAGCCGGTCGTGCAGCTCGGCGCGGAAGCGGCCCTTCTGCAGCTGGAAGTAGCCCTCGGTCTTGTCGGGGAAGAGCAGCTGCGCGGTCGAGCGCTCGCGCGGCTTGTACACCGTGTCGCCGTCGGGCGGCGCGAAGGCCGCGAGGTCGATCGTGTAGCGCTCGAAGGTCAGGATCGAGCTGTCCCGCGAATCCTTCTGCTGCTGGTGCACGCTGCCGTTCTGCAGGGCGAGGTAGCTGCCGCCGTCCACGTCGATCGCGTTGCCGCGCTCGGCAAGGTAGACCTTGGTCTTGCCGGCTTCGCGCCGGTCCTGGATGAACAGGCCGAGCAGGGCGCCGCCGGGGCCGCGCTCGCGGAAGTGGAAGGTGATGCCGTTGTCGAGCTGGGTGAACTGCCCTTCCTTGACGACGTTGGCGATGAAGTCGCCGCGCACGCGGGTGATCACGTCGCGCAGCTCCTGGAAGCTCGCCGGCATCACCACAATGGTCACGAACCCGACCAGCGCGCTCACCGCGAAGGCCAGCGTGAGGAACGGCCGCAGGATCGCGCGCGGCTTCATCCCGGCCGCCGACATCACGATCAGCTCGGAATCGCCGTTGAGGCGGTTGAGCGCGTAGACGACGGCGATGAACAGGGCCACCGGCGCGATCACAACGACGAGGGTCGGCAGCGACAGGCCGGTGATGAACAGGAAGACCAGCACGGTCTGGCCCTTGGCCGTGATCAGGTCGAGCTCGCGCAGCGCCTGCGTCACCCAGATCGTGCCGGTGAGGCCGACGAGGCAGGCGAGGAAGGCCCCGAGCGCGATGCGGAAGATGTAGCGCGCGATCTGCGTCATCGAACCCCTACTTCCGCCATGCCCGCCCGTCGCCGCGCCCGCCCGCACGGTCTGGGGCCCCGTCGCCGGATCGCCCGGCCGTCCTTTCCGATGGCGCGTGAACTGGGGCCTTTCGAGGGCGCCCGGGTCGCGTTGCGTTCTCCGCCTCACCGGCTACACAGGGCACCGATGGGCGTGCGGCTGTCGAGCACGCTCGTGACAGCGGAACAGGGCAGAAGGCAACGCCATGTCGGACGGCATCACCATCCATTTCGCCCCCCTCGGCCGGGGCGGATCCGGGGACCTCGTGGTGTTCGTCGGCGACGACCTCGTGCTCGGCGCGGGCGCGCGGGATGCGCTCGGCCAGGGCGGCATCGACCTGATCGCCCGCGCCGCCGGCAGCGAGAAGTTCAAGGCGCGGGCCTCGAGCGCGCTGGTGCTGCCGGCGCCGGCCGGCGTCGACGCCGATCGGCTGGTGGTGGTCGGCCTCGGCACCGACAAGGACCGCGCCAAGATCGACTGGCCGGTTCTCGGCGGCTTCACCGCGGGCAAGGTCTCGGGCCGCGAGGCCCGCGTGGTGCTCGACTGGCCGAACGCCGCGATCGCGGCGGCGAACGCCGCCGACTTCGCCCTCGGCGCGCGCCTGCGCAGCTACGGCTTCGACCGCTACAAGACCAAGAAGAAGCCCGACGCCGAGGACACCAAGGCCGCGACCACGCTGACCTTGATGCTCGCCGGCCACGCCGAGGCCGAGGCCGCGGCGCAGGCGAGCACCGCCGTCGCCGAGGGCGTGACGCTGGCCCGCGACCTGATCAACGAGCCGCCGAACGTCCTGACGCCGGAAGAGTTCGCCCGTCGCGCCTCCGAGCTGACCAGGCTCGGCGTCGAGGTCGAGGTGCTGGAGCCGGCCCGGATGCGCGAGCTCGGCATGGGCGCGCTGCTGGCCGTGGCGCAGGGCTCGGTGCGCGAGCCGCGGGTCGTGGTGATGCGCTGGAACGGCGGCCCGGCCGGCGAGGCGCCGGTGGCCTTCATCGGCAAGGGCGTGGTGTTCGATTCCGGCGGCATCTCGATCAAGTCGGCCGGCGGCATGGAGGACATGAAGGGCGACATGGGCGGCGCGGCCGCCGTCGTCGGCACCCTGCACGCGCTCGCCGCCCGCAAGGCGCGGGTCAACGTGGTCGGCGCCATCGGCATTGTCGAGAACATGCCCGACGGCGCCTCCTACCGGCCGTCCGACATCGTCACCTCGATGTCGGGTCAGACCATCGAGGTGATCAACACCGACGCGGAAGGCCGCCTCGTCCTCGCCGACGTGATCTGGCACGTGCAGGGCGCCTACAAGCCGAAGTTCATGATCGACCTCGCCACGCTCACCGGCGCGATCATCGTGGCGCTGGGCCAGGACATCGCCGGCCTGTTCTCGAACGACGACGACCTGGCGGCGAAGATCCACGCCACCGGCGACGCGGTCGGCGAGGAGGTCTGGCGGATGCCGCTCATCCCCGCCTACGACAAGGCGATCGACTCGAAGTTCGCCGACATGAAGAACACCGGCGGCCGCCACGGCGGCGCCGCGACGGCGGCGGCCTTCATCAAGCGCTACGTCAACGACGTGCCGTGGGCGCATCTCGACATCGCGGGCGTCGGCATGTCCTCGACCGCGAGCGAGATCAACAAGAGCTGGGGCGCCGGCTGGGGCGTGCGCCTGCTGGACCGGCTGGTGCGCGACCATTACGAGGCGAAGTAGCGGCCCGGCCGCGTCACGGCGGAGCGCCCGATGCGCAGGACAACCCTCGCGGCCGCACCCGTGGCGGCGGCGTTGCTCTGCCTCGGTCTCGTCGCCGTAGCCGGGATCAGCCAGCGTTCCGACCTGCCGGACTGGCTGGCGCCGCGCGCCTACGGGTTCTTCCTCGACAGCTATCCCCTGTTCGCCTTCGCCCTGGTCTACGGCGTCGCCCGCCTCGTCGCGACGGCCGCGGCGCCGCGTCGCGTGGTGCGGCGTCGGGATCGCGGCGCTGCTGGTTGCCGGGTCGTACCCGACCTTCGGCGGCGTGATCCTGCGCGGCGCCTACGGCAGCGGCAGCATGGCGTTCCTGACCGGCCAGCCGCTCTGGCTCGCCTACGCCCTCGGGGCCGCGGTCGGGGCGATCGCCTTCGGCGCGATCCTCGGCCTGTTCGGCTGGCTCGCCAGCGGGCGCCTCCGCCCGCGCGACGGCTGGCGCGCCCGCATCGGGCTGGCCTTCTGCAGCGTCCTTTCTCTGTGGTTCGCCGCCGCCCTGCTCGGGCTCGCGAGGAGCGAGGGCGCGGGGCCGTGGCCGAACCGGGCGTTCACCGCGCGGGAGGCCGGCATCGCCGCGCTCCTGGTCCTGGCGGCCGCCCTGCCGCACGCCGTCGTCTCGGCCTCCCGCCTGCGCACCCGCATCGCCGCACCATAACGGCCGCGCTGTCAGCCGCGGCGGACCCTCGGCGCCCGCGCTTGCTTGCCGCGGGCGGAGCGATCCCCCACAGTCCGGGCCAAGGGGAGCGAACGCACAAAGCCGATAAGCGTGGCCGCGAATGCCGCGCGCGATGGAGAAACGCCGTGATCCAGGACAGCCGGGCACCGCGCCCATGGCTCGCCGCCTACCCGCCGGGCATGCCGGCGGAGATCGACGCCGACAGCCTCGGCACCCTCGTCGACCTGTTCGAGACCAGCACGGCGCGCTTCGCCGACCGGCCGGCGCTGACGTGCTTCGGCTCCTCGATAACCTATGCCGCGCTCGGGAGCGCCAGCCGTGCCGTCGCCGCGTGGCTCGCCGCCCAGGGCCTCGCCAAGGGCGACCGCGTCGCGATCATGATGCCGAACGTGCCGGCCTACGCGGTGGCGATCTTCGGGGTGCTGGTCGCCGGCGGCACGGTGGTGAACATCAACCCGCTCTACACGCCGCGCGAGCTGTCGGCGCAGCTCAACGATTCCGGCGCCCGCATCCTGTTCGTGCTCGAGAACTTCGCCCACACCGTCGCCGAGGCGCTGCCCGGGATCGCCCTCGACCGCGTGGTGCTCGCCGGTCCGGGCGACGGCCTCGGGCTCAAGGGCCGGGTGATCGACCTCGCCTCCCGCCACCTGAAGAAGGCGGTGCCGCCCTTCGTCCTGCCGGCGGGCAAGGCGGTGCGGCTCGACGCGGTGACGCGCCAGGGCAGGGGGCTGATGGCGCCGAAGGCCGCCGTGACGCAGGACGACCTCGCCTTCCTGCAATACACCGGCGGCACAACCGGCGTCGCCAAGGCGGCGATGCTGACCCACCGCAACATCATGGTGAACGTCGTCCAGAGCGAGGTCTGGTTCGAGGGCCTCGACGAGCCCGGCCGGGTGATGGTCACGGCACTGCCGCTGTATCACATCTTCGCGCTGACCTGCTGCTTCTTCTTCTTCATGCGCACCGGTGGGAGCTGCCTCCTGATCCCGAACCCGCGCGACGGCGACGGCTTCGTGAGGACGCTGTCGAGGACCCGGTTCACCCACTTCTCCGGCGTCAACACGCTGTTCAACCTGCTGAACAACCACCCGAAGATCGGCACGGTCGACTTCTCGCAGCTCGACTACGTGGTGGCCGGCGGCATGGCGGTGCAGAGCGCGGTCGCCGCGCGCTGGAAGGCGATCACCGGCAAGACCATCATCGAGGGCTACGGCCTGTCGGAGACCTCGCCGGTGGTCTGCGTCAACCCGTATCGCCTCGCGACGTGGTCCGGCACGATCGGCTATCCGCTGCCTTCGACCGACGTGTCGATCCGCGGCTCGGACGGGATGCCGGTGCCCGCCGGCACCCCCGGCGAGATCTGCGTGCACGGGCCGCAGGTGATGAAGGGCTACTGGAAGCGCCCCGACGAGACCGCCGCGGCGACCACCGCGGACGGGTTCTTCCGCACGGGCGACATCGCCGTGATGGAGGCGGACGGGCAGGTGCGGATCGTCGACCGGATGAAGGACATGATCCTCGTCTCCGGCTTCAACGTCTACCCGAACGAGGTCGAGGACGTGCTGTCGGCCCATCCCGGCGTGCTCGAATGCGCCGTGGTCGGCGCGCCTCACGCCGAGACCGGCGAGATGGTGGTGGCCCACGTCGTCCTGCGCGACCCCGCGCTCACCGCCGAGGCGATCCGCGCGCATGCCCGGACCCAGCTCACCGGCTACAAGGTGCCGCGCAGGGTCGTGCTGCACCAGAGCCTGCCGAAGACCAACGTCGGCAAGGTCCTGCGCCGGATGCTCCGCGACGAAGCGCCGCCGACCGGGTCCGAAACGGAGGTAACCCCTCCGCCGTAGACGGCGAACAAGACGCGCGCAGCGGTCCACCGGCCCCTCGAGGGGGCGGTCGCGACACGTGGCGGGCAGGACAGTGCGGAGACGACGATGCTGATCAAGCGGTTGCGCGGCTGGGAGCTGCCCGAGCACCTCGTTACCCCGGAATCCGTGTTCCTCGACCGGCGGGCGCTGCTTGGCGGCTCCGCCGGGCTCGCCGCGGCGGCGATGCTGGGCGGGCGGGCCTTCGCCGACACGGGGCCCTATCCAGCCAAGCGCAACGACGCCTACGCCCTCGACCGCCCGCTGACGCCGGAGGCCTTCAGCGGCGACTACAACAACTTCTACGAGTTCGGCACCTCGAAGACCGTGCTGCCGACCGCCGACGCGCTCAAGACCAGCCCGTGGACGATCAAGATCGACGGCCTCGTCGAGAAGCCGTTCGAGCTCGGCGTGGAGGACCTGATCCGCAAGATCGGGCTGGAGGAGCGGCTCTACCGCCACCGTTGCGTCGAGGCGTGGTCGATGGCGGTGCCGTGGACCGGTTTCCCGCTGTCCAAGCTCGTAGCGCTGGCCAAGCCCGCCTCGGGGGCGAAGTACGTCCAGCTGACGACCTTCCTCGACCGCAAGATGGCGCCGGGCCAGCGCACCTTCTACCCGTGGCCTTACGTCGAGGGGCTGACGATGGCGGAGGCCGGCAACGACCTCGCCTTCGTCGCCACCGGCATCTACGGCAAGGCGCTGCCGAACCAGTTCGGCGCGCCGATCCGCCTCGCGCTGCCGTGGAAGTACGGGTTCAAGTCGATCAAGTCGATCGTGAAGGTCTCGTTCGTGGCCGAGCGGCCGAAGACCTTCTGGGAGGCGCTCGGCCCGTCCGAGTACGGCTTCTGGGCCAACGTCAACCCGGCGGTGCCGCACCCGCGCTGGAGCCAGGCGAGCGAGCGCGTGCTCGGCACCGACACCCGCGTGCCGACGCTGATCTACAACGGCTACGGCGAGCAGGTGGCGGGGCTGTACAAGGACCTGCAGGGCGAGCGGCTGTTCGTGTGAGGCGAAACCCCGTCCGGGGAAGCCGCTGAAGTCTCGACAGGGCTCTTCCCTCCCCCCTCTGCGGGGGAGGGTGGCCCGCGAAGCGGGTCGGGAGAGGGGAGCGCGCTGTCCGGAGAGGTCGCTCCCCTCTCCCGACCCTCGCTGACGCGAGGCCCTCCCTCCCCCGCAGAGGGGGGAGGGAGGCCATCCGCCTCACTCCGCGTCGCGCAGCGCCCGGCGGATGATCTTGCCGGTGGTGGTCATCGGCAGGGCGTCGCGAAAGGCGATCTCGCGCGGGTACTCGTGGGCCGAGAGCCGCATGCGCACGAAGGCCTGGATCTCGTCGGCGAGCGCCGGCGAGGCGGCGTAGCCCGGGCGCAGGACGAGGAAGGCCTTCACGATCTCCGTGCGCAGCGGATCGGGCTTGCCGACCGCGGCGGCGAGCGCCACGGCCGGGTGGGCGCACAGGCAGGCCTCGATCTCGGCCGGGCCGATCCGGTAGGCCGCCGAGGTGATCAGGTCGTCGTCGCGGCCGACGAAGTGGACGTAGCCGTCCGCGTCGCGCCGGGCCTGGTCGCCGGTGAGCATCCAGTCGCCGGAAAACTTCCGCGCGGTCGCCTCGGGCTGGTTCCAGTAGCGCAGGAACATCACCGGATCGGGGCGGGCGACGGCGATCTCGCCCGGCTCGTCCGTGCCGGCCTCGCTGCCGTCGGGACGCAGGATCGCGACGCGGTGGCCCGGCACCGGCTTGCCGGCCGAGCCCGCCCGGCCGATCCCTTCCGCCGGCGCGGCCGCGAGCACGAGGTTGCATTCGGTCTGCCCGTAGGCCTCGCCGACGGCGAGCCCGAGCGCGTCCTCCGCCCAGCGATAGGTATCGGCGCCGAGCGCCTCGCCGGCCGAGGCGACGTTGCGCAGCGACGAGAGGTCGTAGCGCGTGCGCGGCGCCTCGACCGCGCGCAGCATCCGCAGGGCGGTCGGCGCGAGGAAGGCGTTGGTGATCCGTAAGCGCTCGATCAGCCGGAAGGCGGCGTCGGCCTCGAACCGGGCGGCGCGGGCCACCACCGGCACGCCGTGGCGCAGCGCCGGCATCAGCACGTTGAGCAGGCCGCCGGCCCAGGCCCAGTCCGAGGGCGTCCACATCAGGTCGCCGGGGCGCGGCGGAAAGGCATGCATCCGGTCGAAGCCGGGCAGGTGGCCGAGCAGCACCCGGTGCCCGTGCAGGGCGCCCTTCGCCTGTCCCGTGGTGCCGGAGGTGTAGATCATCAACGCCGGGTCGTCGGGGCCGGTGTCGTGGGCCGAGAAGTCGGGTGCGGCGGCCGCGAGCAGGTCGGCGAGGCCGGGCGCGTCGCCCGAGGCGCCGTCGACCGAGACCAGCAGGGACAGCTCCGGCAGCTGCCCGCGGATCGGCTCGAGCTTGGCCAGCCCAGCCGCGTCGGTGATGCAGGCGCGGGCGCCGGAGTCGGCGAGGCGGTAGGCCAGCGCCTCCGGGCCGAACAGGCCGGCGAGCGGCAGCGCGATGGCGCCGAGCTTGTAGGCGGCGGCGTGCGCCACCATCACGGCGGCCGATTGCGGCAGCAGCACCGCGACGCGGTCGCCCGGGCCGATCCCGCGGCCGGCGAGCGCTCCGGCGAGCCGATCCGAGTCCGTGCGAAGCCGCCCGAACGTCGTGGTCGCGACGGTGCCGTCGGCGGCGACCTCCAGGATCGCCGGGCGTTCCGGCTCGGCGGTGCCCCAGCGGTCGCAGACGTCGACGCCGATGTTGTACCGGGCCGGGATGTCCCAGCGGAAGCCGGCCTCGGGCGCGTCCACCCGCGTCTAGCCGCCGGTCGCGGGGAAGCCGCCGGAGAAGACGAAGTCGGTGATCGGGCGCCGGCCGTTATGGGCCTCCTTGGCACGCTGCTCGTCGTCGAGGTGTTCCGGCGCCACCGCGCGGCCGACGCCGTAGGCGGCCTGGATGGTGTGGTGCTCCGGCACGTTGAGCACGCCCGGCGCCCGCGCGCGGTCGAAGCCGCCCATGCCGTGGACGTGCCAGCCCTGGCGGTTGGCCTGGAGCTGGAAGGCGAGCGAGGCGGCGCCGGCATCGAGCGCATGGCTCCCCGCCGGCTTGAGCTCGTCGCCGACCTTCATGCGCTCGCTGGAGACGAGGAACACCAGTGCGCCGGTGCCAATTGCCCATTTCTGGTTGCCCGGCAGGATCAGGCCGTAGAACGTCTCCCAGTTCGCGTCGTCGCGCAGAGCGTAGAGGAAGCGCCAGGGCTGGGAATTGTAGGAGGAGGGCGACCAGCGCGCCGCCTCGAACATCCGCATCAGCTCCGCCTCGGGCACCGCCTCGCCGGTGAACAGGCGGGGGGAGCGGCGATCGACGAAGATCGGATCGACCGCGTGGTCGGGCCGGCGCGGGTTGTCTGCGGTCACGGGCGTTGTCTCCGGATGGTGCGGCGCACTCGTGGCATCCCTTTGCACGAGCGGCGGCCCTGTCCGCAAGATCGGCCTAGCGCCGGCCGGACAGCCCGCCCATCCGGGCGAGCCGCCCCTGCTCGACGTGCCAGCGCGCCTCCTCGACGGCATCGGCGAGGCGGCGGATGCGCCAGCGTCGCCACGGGCGGATCAGCGGATGACCGGGAAGCCGGGTCTCGTGGTGGCGCAGCCGGGCCACGAGGCGCGGAAGGCAGGCCGCGGCCGCCTCGCCGGTCGCGACCTCCATCTTGCGCAGGGTCTCGCGGAGCTCGGCCTTGTGGTCCGCCATCGCCCGCACCCCGCGCCCTCGGATCGGGCGATCCTGAGCCGACGCGGCGTCGCCGCGTAGGCGGCACGGGAGCGCGGGCGCCGGCGGCGCCCCCGCGTCCGGGTCAGCGGTCGTTCTCGGTGGTCAAGGCGTCGAGGCGGGTGCCCTCGCCGCCGGTCTGCGTGAGCCGGACGCCGGAGCTGCCGTCCTCGCTGAAGGCGACACCGGCCGTCATCAGCGCGCTGCGCAGGACCTCGACCTGGCCCGAGGGCGGATCGCCGGTGCCGGCCTCGAAGTCGCGCACGAAGCCCGCATCGAGCCCGGCCTTGGCGGCCAGGTCGGCCTCGGACCAGCCGAGCAGCCCCCGCGCCGCCCGCGACTGGACCGGGCTCAACGGCCTCGGGGCAGCGCCGCTCTGCCCACCTTCGTCAGATCCCGCCAAGCCGAACTCTCCTCGATTCGCCGATCTGGCCGACCGCCATCCGGTGCGTGACAACGGAGCGGAACGCGGATCGTTTCAGAATTCCGGCGAACGGCCCCGAATCCTGCGGACGGGCCGGCGAACTTCGCGCGGGACGCCGACAAAAGCCCGCCTGCGGCCGCCTTGACCACAATTGTGCTGAAATCCTATCGCATTGGCGCTTCCGCGCGCCGCCACGGGCCCAGGCACGGGCTCCCGAATGCCTCCAAGGCATCCCGAGGGTGGCGCACCGGAAACGAGGGACAAGGGGCGTACCATGAAACCGATGCTGATCGCCGCTCTGGCCTGCGCCGCCGGTGCGCTGGTTCTCACCACGGCGACCGAGACGAGGGCGCAGAACTCGATCAGCGGCTTCGGCAAGGGCAACCGCCGGCCCGGCGGCGAGGACAAGAAAGAGCAGTACATCCCCGGCGCCAAGCAGACCGAGAAGGTGTTTCCGCTGGACTCGACCTGGACCGCGGTGAGCATCAACGGCAAGCCGTTCGGCGGCACCGACCGGCCGAGCTTCATCATCGACAAGCAGTACCGCGCCCGCGGCTACGGGGGCTGCAACACCTTCGCGGCGACCGCCTTCCCGCTCAAGGAGCAGCACCTCGCGGTCGGCCCGCTCGCCCTCACCAAGAAGTCCTGCGACAAGAGCCTCCAGGCGACCGAGCAGGCTTACTTCGTGGCGCTCCGCACGGCGGCGCAGTGGGACATGGTCGGCTCGCAGCTCGTGCTGAAGAGCCCCAACGGCGAGCTGAAGTTCGACCGCGCGCTTTAAGGCGCCGTTGACCACGCTTCCACGCGTCCGGGCCCGATTCACCAGGCCTTGAGACGCTCCCGCGCCTTCTTCGATCCGGTTCACGGTCGGAGGGGCGCATGGCGGCAAAGATCGGTCTCGGGCGAGCGACCCTCCGCGCGGGCGTGCACGACGCCTCCCGCTACGTCGCGCCGCCGAGCTTCCATCCCGGCGCGGCCTGGATCGCAGCCGCCGTGCCGCTCCTCGGCCTCCTTCTCGCGCTCGGCGCCGGCTGACGCAGCCGCCGCAACCCGCCCGGCGAAGAACGATCTTCCCCATATCGCCGGCCGCGCAGAAGCGATCTTCCACGCTTCGGCGAGGCACACCGCCGCGGGAGAAAATGATCGCCGTATCCGGCATTTGGCCCGATTGCCCCCGCCCGCCGCACGCGATATCCCGGCTCCGGAAACGCCCGGTCCCGCCCCCGCGCGGGCGGCCCGACGCGCCGTCACCTGAGCGTCCTTCGGAGATTTGCGACCATGGCATCTGTCGAGACCCCAGCCCGCAAGCCCGGCCATGGCCGCGTCTACGGCTCGATCACCGAGACGATCGGCAACACGCCGCTCGTCCGCCTGAACCGCCTGCCGCAGGCGCGCGGCATCGACGCCGAGATCCTGCTGAAGCTCGAGTTCTTCAACCCGATCGCCAGCGTGAAGGACCGCATCGGCGTCAACATGATCGACGCGCTGGAGGCCTCGGGCAAGCTGAAGCCCGGCGGCACCCTGGTCGAGCCGACCTCCGGCAACACCGGCATCGCGCTGGCCTTCGTGGCCGCCGCCCGCGGCTACCGCCTGATCCTGGTGATGCCCGAGACGATGTCGCTCGAGCGCCGCAAGATGCTGGCCTTCCTCGGCGCCGAGCTGGCGCTGACGCCCGGCCCGCAGGGCATGAAGGGCGCCATCGCCAAGGCCGAGGAGCTGCTCGGCGAGATCCCCGGCTCGGTGATGCCGCAGCAATTCTCGAATCCCGCCAACCCGGAGATCCACCGCAAGACGACGGCGGAAGAGATCTGGAACGACACCGACGGCCAGCTCGACGCGTTCGTGGCCGGCGTCGGCACCGGCGGGACGATCACCGGCGTCGGCTCGGTGCTGAAGCCGCGCCTGCCGAACCTGAAGGTGTTCGCGGTCGAGCCGACGGATTCGCCGGTCATCTCCGGCGGGCAGCCGGGGCCGCACAAGATCCAGGGCATCGGCGCCGGCTTCATCCCGGACAACCTCGACCGCGCGATCGTCGACGGCGTGATCACCGTCTCGAACCAGCAGGCGTTCGAGACCGCCCGCGAGCTCGCCCGCCTCGAGGGCATCCCCGGCGGCATCTCCACCGGCGGCAACGTCGCGGCGGCGCTGGAGCTGGCGAGCCGGCCGGAGTTCAAGGGCAAGCGCATCGTCACGGTCGCGTGCTCGTTCGCCGAGCGCTACATCTCCTCGGCGCTGTTCGAGGGCGTCGGCTAGACCGGGACTGCCACGATTTGGGCGCCGGGCCTGGGGCCCGGCGTCACACAAAACACAGGATCGTCCCCCATCCCGTCGTCAACCGCCCGTTAACGACGACGCCGCAACGATCGTCGCCGGGCCGATCTCGACGATGAACGGGGCTGACGAATGACCTTCGACGACGCGCGCGACGACTTCTCCCGTCTGCACCGCATCTTCAGCTTCCATCTCGGGGTCGCCGTCGGCCTGTCGTGGCTGACCACGCTCTACGCCGCCTGCTACGCGCCGTGGGTGCGCAACATCCGCGCGATCCTCGACCCGGCCAACGGCCTCGACCACATCGAGAGCACGGTCTCCTACCTGTTCGTGATGCCGGCGCTGCTGACGCTGGCCTGGGTCTCGCTGGTCTTCGGCCGCGAGGTGATCCGCCGCTCGCAGACGCTTCCGAGCGTCGCCATGGAGTTCGCGGTCGCGGCGCTGGTCGCCTTCGGCGTGTTCTACCTCTCGATCGACCGCGCCGTCGCCGCGCTCTACGCCGGCCTCTGACGCGAGCAGGGCGGTTTCTCCGCTCCCGCTTCGACAGCCAAGCGATCCCTCTTCCCGCGTGCGGGAGGGGGGACGCATCATACGGTCGAGCGTTGAGAGGGCTTGAACCCATCCCGGCCGGGTCGGAAACGCGTCCCCGGTTTCGGGACGGCCCAACCATGCGTGCACACGCCCTTTCAAACGCCTCCGGCTGCGTGTAGACGCGGGTCTCAACGACAATCCCGCCGCCTGCGCCCATCCGCGCCGCCCCGAGAGCCGGGCTGCGCGGTCGGGCACGTGTGAGCGCATCCAAGGCGTCCGATGCCGAAGCGCACCGATATCTCCTCGATCCTCATCGTCGGTGCGGGGCCGATCATCATCGGGCAGGCCTGCGAGTTCGACTATTCCGGCACCCAGGCCTGCAAGGCGCTCCGCGAGGAGGGCTACCGGATCGTGCTGGTCAACTCGAACCCGGCCACCATCATGACCGACCCGGACATGGCGGATGCGACCTACGTCGAGCCGATCACCCCGGAGATCGTCGCCAAGATCATCGAGAAGGAGCGGCCGGACGCGATCCTGCCGACCATGGGCGGCCAGACCGCGCTGAACTGCGCGCTCTCGCTCCAGCGCATGGGCGTGCTGGAGAAGTACGGCGTGCAGATGATCGGCGCGACGGCCGAGGCCATCGACAAGGCCGAGGACCGCCATCTCTTCCGCGACGCGATGACCAAGATCGGCCTCGAGACGCCGAAATCGGAGCTCGCCAACGCCTCGGTGCCGAAGAAGGCCGACCGCGACAGGCGCCTCGCCGAGATCGCCCGCATCGAGGCGCAGTGGCCTGCGGGTGCCGACCGGGACGCGGCGGTCGCCGCCTTCGAGAAGACCTGGCATGCGGGCGAGGGCGACCGGCGCAAGCGCTACATCGAGCACGCGCTGGGCCAGGCCCTGATCGCGCTCGCCGAGGTCGGCCTGCCGGCGATCATCCGGCCGTCCTTCACCATGGGCGGCACCGGCGGCGGCATCGCCTACAACCGCGAGGAATTCCTCGACATCGTCGAGCGCGGCATTGACGCGTCGCCGACCAACGAGGTGCTGATCGAGGAATCGGTGCTCGGCTGGAAGGAGTACGAGATGGAGGTCGTCCGCGACAAGGCGGACAACTGCATCATCGTCTGCTCGATCGAGAACATCGACCCGATGGGCGTCCACACCGGCGATTCCATCACCGTCGCACCGGCGCTGACGCTGACCGACAAGGAATACCAGGTGATGCGCGACGCATCCCTCGCGGTGCTGCGCGAGATCGGCGTCGAGACCGGCGGCTCGAACGTGCAGTTCGCCATCGACCCGGCCACCGGCCGGATGATCGTCATCGAGATGAACCCGCGCGTGTCGCGCTCCTCGGCGCTGGCGTCGAAGGCCACCGGCTTCCCGATCGCCAAGGTCGCGGCCAAGCTGGCCGTCGGCTACACCCTCGACGAGATCGCCAACGACATCACCGGCGGCGCGACGCCGGCCTCGTTCGAGCCGACGATCGACTACGTCGTCACCAAGATCCCCCGCTTCGCGTTCGAGAAGTTCCCCGGCGCCGAGCCGACGCTGACCACCGCGATGAAGTCGGTCGGCGAGGCGATGGCGATCGGCCGGTGCTTCGCCGAATCGCTGCAGAAGGCCCTGCGCTCCCTCGAGACCGGGCTCACCGGCCTCGACGAGATCGAGATCGAGGGGCTCGGCAAGGGCGACGACCACAACGCGATCAAGGCGGCGATCGGCACGCCGACGCCGGACCGGCTGCTCAACGTCGCGCAGGCGTTACGCCTTGGGGTTAGCCATGCCGAGGTCCACGCCTCGTGCAAGATCGACCCGTGGTTCCTGGAGCAGCTGCAGGGCATCATCGACCTGGAGAACCGGGTCAAGGCGCACGGCCTGCCGGCGACGCCGGGCGCGTTCCGCCAGCTCAAGGCCGCGGGCTTCTCCGACGCGCGCCTGGCCGTCCTCGCCGGAACCGACGAGCCGTCGGTGCGCGAGGCGCGCCGCGCGCTGAAGGTGCGGCCGGTGTTCAAGCGGATCGACACCTGCGCCGCCGAGTTCAAGGCGCCGACCGCCTACATGTACTCGACCTACGTCGCCCCCTTCGCCGGCACGGTCGCCGACGAGGCCCAGCCGACCGCGGCCAGGAAGGTCATCATCCTCGGCGGCGGCCCGAACCGGATCGGCCAGGGCATCGAGTTCGACTATTGCTGCTGCCACGCCTGCTACGCGCTGTCGGAGGCGGGCTACGAGACCATCATGGTCAACTGCAACCCGGAGACGGTCTCGACCGATTACGACACCTCCGACCGGCTCTACTTCGAGCCGCTGACGCAGGAGGACGTGCTCGAGATCATCGAGACCGAGCGGCAGAACGGCACCCTGCACGGGGTCATCGTCCAGTTCGGCGGCCAGACGCCGCTGAAGCTCGCCCGCGCGCTCGAAGCCGCCGGCGTGCCGATCCTCGGCACCTCGCCGGACGCGATCGACCTCGCCGAGGACCGCGACCAGTTTAAGCGGCTCCTCGACAAGCTCGGGATGAAGCAGCCCAAGAACGGCATCGCCTACTCGGTCGAGCAGGGCCGGATGGTCGCGGCCGACCTCGGCCTGCCCTTCGTGGTGCGCCCGAGCTACGTGCTCGGCGGCCGCGCCATGGCGATCATCCGCGACGAGGCCCAGTTCGCCGACTACCTGCTCGACACCCTGCCGAGCCTGATCCCGTCCGAGGTCAAGTCGCGCTACCCCAACGACAAGACCGGCCAGATCAACACGGTGCTCGGCAAGAACCCGCTGCTGTTCGACCGCTACCTGTCGGATGCGGTCGAGATCGACGTCGACGCGGTCTGCGACGGCACCGACGTGTTCATCGCCGGGATCATGGAGCACATCGAGGAGGCCGGCATCCATTCCGGCGACTCGGCCTGCTCGCTGCCCTCGCGCTCGCTCTCGCCCGAGATCATCGCCGAGCTGGAGCGCCAGACCAAGGCGATGGCGCTGGCGCTGAAGGTCGGCGGCCTGATGAACGTGCAGTACGCGATCAAGGACGGCACGATCTACGTGCTGGAGGTGAACCCGCGCGCGTCCCGCACGGTGCCGTTCGTCGCCAAGGTGATCGGCGAGCCGATCGCCAAGATCGCCGCCCGGGTCATGGCCGGCGAGGCCCTGGCCGCGTTCGGGCTGAAGAAGAAGGTCCTCAACCACATCGCGGTGAAGGAGGCGGTGTTCCCGTTCGCGCGCTTCCCCGGCGTCGACGTGCTGCTCGGGCCTGAGATGCGCTCCACCGGCGAGGTCATCGGGCTCGATGCCGGCTTCGGCGTCGCCTTCGCCAAGAGCCAGCTCGGCTCGGGCACCAAGGTGCCGCGCTCGGGGACGGTGTTCGTCTCGGTGCGCGACGGCGACAAGGCGCGCATCCTGCCCTCGATCCGGCTGCTGGCCGGGCTCGGCTTCGCGATCGTGGCGACCGGCGGCACCCAGCGCTACCTCGTCGAGAACGGCGTCGCCTGCGACCGGGTGAACAAGGTGCTCGAAGGCCGGCCGCACGTGGTCGACTCGATCAAGAACGGGGACATCCAGCTCGTCCTGAACACCACCGAGGGGGCCGGCGCGCTGTCGGACTCGCGCTCGCTCCGCCGGGCGGCCCTCTTGCATAAGGTGCCGTACTACACCACTCTGGCCGGAGCGATGGCGGCGGCCGAGGGCATTCAGGCCTATCTCGAAGGTGACCTTCGGGTCCGCGCCCTGCAGGAATACTTCGCAGCCTGAAGCCGGGCGGCGACACGACGTTTCTGACCGATCGCGGACCCTGCGCTCGGACAGGTTTTGGAATCTGGCCCGGAGGGCGCGGCATCCCCGCGTCCGGCCGGGCCTCTTCATTGTGGCGCGAGACGATGGCGATAGACAAGGTTCCGATCACGGTGCGTGGCTTCGCAGCCATGGAGGAGGAGCTGAAGCACCGCCAGCAGGTGGAGCGCCCGCGCATCGTCGCGGCGATCTCCGAGGCGCGCGCGCACGGCGACCTCTCCGAGAACGCCGAGTATCACGCCGCCAAGGAGGCGCAGTCGCACAACGAGGGCCGCGTGCTCGAGCTGGAGAGCCTGATCGCGCGCGCCGAGATCATCGACGTCACCAAGCTCTCGGGCGATAAGATCAAGTTCGGCGCGACCGTGAAGCTCGTCGATGACGATACCGAGGAAGAGAAGACCTACCAGATCGTCGGCGAGCCCGAGGCCGACGTGCATTCGGGCCGGGTCTCGATCACCTCGCCGATCGCGCGGGCGCTGATCGGCAAGGGCGTCGGCGATTCCGTCGAGGTGACGACGCCTGGCGGCGGCAAGTCCTACGAGGTCGTCGGCATCCGGTACGGGGGCTGACCGGTGCGGATGGCGCGACGCTGGATCGCCGGGCTGCTGGCCCACCCGGCTCTGGCCGCACCGGCCGTGACCGCCCTGGCCGTGACCGCTTCGGCCGTCGCCGCCCCGGCCTCGGCCGGCGATTTTCCGAGCCTGCGGGGCGACCGCTTCTCCGACGTCCGCGTCGACGTTCGCCCGCTCGTGGCGCTCGGCGCCGGGGCAGAGGCCGAGGCGCTGCGCGCCGACCTGACCGCGGCCCTGCGCAGCCGCTTCGCGGCCCGCCTCGGCGGCCGCGGCCCGAGCCTCGTGGTCCTGGTCCGCGGCTTCTCGCTGCGGCCCTACGCCGGTGGCAACAACAGCGGCCGCTCCGGCTTCGGGGGCGGCTCGCAGAACGACTACCTCGACGGCGAGGCGCTGCTGGTCGTCCGCGACGGCGCGATCCTCGGGCGCCACCCGCAGCTCACCGCCACCCCGTCGAGCTTCGGCGGGGCGTGGTACGATCCGCAATCCGAGCGCCGCCGCGTGACCGCCATCGCCGACATCTACGCCGACTGGCTCGTCCGCAACCTGCCCGTCGACTGACGTGATCCCCCCCTCCGAGACGCACGCCGCCCCGGCGCTTTCCGGCGCCCGCGCCTGGATCGTCACCGACGGCAAGGCCGGCGACGAGAACCAGTGCGTCGGCATCGCCGAGACCCTTCGCCTGTCCTACGAGATCCGCCGGGTGCCGTCGCGCGGCCCGTTCGGCTGGACGGCGCCGTGGGGGCCGATCGACCCGCGCCAGGGCCCGTATCGCAGCCGCGGCGCGCTGGCCGGGCCCTATCCTGACATCCTGATCGCCTCCGGGCGGCGCGCGGTGCCTTATCTCCGCGCGATGCGCCGGGCCGCGCCGGGACGCACCTTCACCGCCTTTCTGAAGGACCCGCGCACCGGGCACGACAGCGCCGACTTCATCTGGGTGCCCGACTACGACGACCTGCGCGGCCCCAACGTCTTCACCACGCTGACCGCGCCGCACCTCGTCACCGCCGAGCGGATCGCGGCCGCCCGCGCGTGGCCAGACCCCCGGCTGACGGCGCTCGACGGGCCGCGGGTCGCGGTGCTGATCGGCGGGGACAGCCGGCACCTGAGCTATCGCGCCCTCGACATGCAGCGCCTGGTCGACGACCTGCGCAAGCTCGCCGGGTCGGGCTGCCGGCTGATGGTCACCGTCTCGCGCCGCACGCCGGACCCCCTGCGCGACGCGATCCGCACGCTCGTCTCGGAGACCGGCGGCTTCCTCTGGGACGGCGGCGGCGACAACCCCTACGTGGCGATGCTGGCGCTGGCCGACGCGGTGGTGGTCACCTCCGATTCGGCGAACATGGTCAGCGAGGCGGTGTCCACCGGCGCGCCGGTGCTGCTGTTCGACCTGCCGCGTACCTATATCCGCCACCGGCGGATGTTCGCGGGGCTGGCGATGGCCGGCGCCTTGCGGCCGTTTACCGGGCGGTTGGAGCCGCTGGCCTACAAGCCGATCAACGCCACGCCGGTGATCGCTCAGGCGCTCGCCGACGGCTACGCCGCCTTCCGGGCGGCACAGGGCGGTCTGCCGGCCGGCCGGCACGCCGCCGAGGCTTAGAGCGAGGGATTCGAGGACGTCATGGCCCACACCCATTCCAGGCTGATCATCGTCGGTTCGGGGCCGGCCGGTTACACGGCCGCGATCTACGCGGCCCGTGCCATGGTGCAGCCGCTGCTGATCTCGGGCTTCCAGCCCGGCGGCCAGCTGATGATCACCACCGACGTCGAGAACTATCCGGGCTTCGCCGAGGCGATCCAGGGGCCGTGGCTGATGGAGCAGATGCGGCTCCAGGCCGAGCATGTCGGCACCACGATCCTGTCGGAGTACATCACCAAGGTCGACCTCAAGGTGCGCCCGTTCCGGCTCGAGGCCGATTCCGGCGAGACCTATTCCTGCGACGCGCTGATCATCGCCACCGGCGCCCAGGCGAAGTGGCTCGGCCTGCCCTCGGAGGCCAAGTTCCAGGGCGGGGGCGTCTCGGCCTGCGCCACCTGCGACGGCTTCTTCTTCCGCGGCAAGCCGGTGGCGGTGGTCGGCGGCGGCAACACCGCCGTCGAGGAGGCCCTGTACCTCGCCAACCTCGCCTCGAAGGTCACGGTGATCCACCGCCGGGACAGCTTCCGCGCCGAGCGCATCCTGCAGGAGCGCCTGTTCAAGCATCCCAACGTCGAGGTGCTGTGGAACCGCGAGATCGACGAGATTTGCGGCACCACCACGCCCGCGCCGTCGGTGACGCACCTGCGCCTCAAGGACACCCGCACCGGCGAGGCCAGCGCGGTGCCGGTCGACGGCGTGTTCGTCGCGATCGGCCACAAGCCGGCGACCGAGGTGTTCGAGGGCCAGCTCGCGATGCGCCACGGCGGCTACCTCAGCGTCCGCCCCGGCACCGCCGAGACCGAGATTCCCGGCGTGTTCCAGGAGTTCTCTGAACCAGGGGACCCCCGGATGTGTGTGTATTCAGATCGCCACGTCTGGAATGACAACCGACCGCAGCCGAGCCTTGAAGCTGCAGCCTAGAGCACATTCAAGGCATTCCGCTCCAAGGACACATGCAGGCTCGCCATGACCACCCATAAGACCAAGGTTCTCATCATCGGAGCCGGACCTGCGGGTTACACCGCCGGGATCTACGCCGCCCGAGCCAACATGAAGCCCCTCCTCGTCACCGGCATCCAACCGGGTGGCCAGTTGACGATCACGACCGACGTGGAGAACTACCCGGGGTTCGCGCAGGCCGTCCAGGGTCCGGACCTGATGGAGCAAATGCGCCTCCAGGCCGAGCACGTCGGTACCCGGATCGTCTACGACACCATCGTGTCGGTCGACCTCTCAAAACGACCGTTCGTTGCCCAGGGTGATGGCGGGGACACGTATATCGCCGACACCCTGATCGCGGCTACCGGAGCCCAGGCGCGGTGGCTTGGGCTACCGTCAGAGATGGAATTCAATGGGGCGGGCGTATCGGCCTGTGCCACCTGCGACGGCTTCTTCTACCGCGGCAAGCAGGTCGTCGTGACCGGCGGCGGCAATACCGCGGTCGAGGAGGCACTCTATCTCGCCAACCTCGCCTCGAAGGTCACGGTCGTCCATCGCCGCGACCGTTTCAGGGCGGAGCCTATCCTCCAGGACCGCCTCTTCGCCCATCCGAAGATAGACGTCATCTGGAACCACACCGTCGATGAGGTTCTCGGGCGTCGGGAACCCGTGAAGTCCATGACGGGAGTGCGCCTCAAGGATACCGTCAGCGGCGCCACGAGGGATCTTGCGGCAGACGGTCTCTTCGTCGCCATCGGTCACGATCCCGCGACCAAGTTGTTCGCTGACCAGCTCGAACTCCTGGAGGGCGGCTACATCAAGATCGTGCCCGGAACCACGAGGACGAACGTGGATGGCGTCTACGCCGCCGGAGACTGTGCGGAATTCATCTACCGGCAGGCCGTGGTCGCCGCGGGCATGGGCTGCATGGCGGCGCTTGAGGCTGAGAAGTTCCTGGCAGAGCATTCATCGAATGCGAAGGTTCGGAACGAGGAGGCGCACGAGGTCGAAATGATCGGCGCCTACGATTGATCTGGATCTGAAACGGGGCACCGCTTCCATCGGTTCGCTAAGGGGCTCCGCCCCTCGCGCGCGCCAGGGTACGCGGCTTCGCCGCCGAAGGGGCGGGTTTCCCCAGCCTTCCGCGCCTTCGGCTTGTGCAGGCCGGGAGATCCCCCTCCCGCCCCCTCGCCCTGGCACTTGCTACCCCCGTCCTCGCCGGACCGGCAGAGGTGCAGTACCTGCACCTCATGCACGATCACCCGGATGGTCATCCGGACCGGTGAGATCGAACGTGCATCCGACCAGGCGACGTGCATGAGCGGGTGGCCGCGACATCGCGGCCTTCAGCACCGTCCAGGGTCCGACCAGCACGACGGACTCCTCAGCCCGGGTCAGCGCCGTGTACACCCAGGTCGGGTCCATGTTCCGTGCGTCGATTAGGGACACCACGACCGAACGTGCCTGGCTTCCCTGTGCCCGGTGGCAACTGACGGCATAGGCGAGCGACAGGTCGAACAGGTCCCTGTCGGTCAGCGTAACGGTCTCACCGTCGAATTGGCATGTCACCGTGCCGAGATCCTCGTCGATGGCCGTCACATGGCCAAGGCTGCCGTTTCGTAGCCCCTTCTCGTAATCGTTACGCATGAACGTGACCGGGTCACCGACGCAAAACTCGTTGCCCATGTACCCCCGGACCGTCGACACCGGCCCGCAAGCAGCGATTTGCAACGATGCGACGTGGGCATGGTGGAGCCGGTGATTGAGGTGCCGGACGGTACCGTCTGGCTCGGCACCTCGGGTATTGACGGCCGACAGCACCATCAAGCCCCCCGAATTTCGGTCGTGGCCGCCGATATCCGCAACGACCCGTTCGATGGCCTCGCTGACCTCTCCCGCCTCCGCCGCGAGAAAGCTCACGCCGGAACGGCCTGGACCGTACGCTGGAAGATCGGGGATACGGCACGCCCGCACCTCCCGGGAAACGGCCGGGATACCGCTGCCGTCCGATTGGCGATGCACGGTCTCCAGTCGGGAGGTGACATCCCGCTGTTCCACCAAGTGGTGGAAGACGAGACCGAATCCGACGGGCGGTAGCTGGAAGGCGTCACCGACGAGGAGAAGTCGGCAGCCGCGCGGCATCGCGTCGACGAGGCGATGCATCTGGCCCAGGTCGACCATCGAAGCCTCGTCGATGACCAGGAGCGTGCGATTGGTAAGCTGGGGAAGTTCCATGGCGGGGCCGATGGGCGCCTTGCCATGGCCGGTGCCTCCCCAATGGGTTTGACCGTTCATCCTCTTTTCGAGACCGAGGATGAGGCGATGGATGGTAACGGCGGGCGACTGTCCGGGATCGATGCGCCCCGTGCCTTCCGTCAGCCTCAACGCGGCCTTTCCCGAGAGTGCGGCCATCTGGACGTGACCGCCCAGGTGTTCCCAAAGGTCTACGACGGCTCGGCATGTCGCCGTCTTTCCAGTTCCGGCACCGCCTGTCAGGCATGCCAGCGGGCGTCCCATGATCGCGAGAACGGCGTCTCGCTGTTCGGGGTGAAGCGACCGACCCTGGTTTTCTACCATCGCCAGGAGCCGCCTGAGGTCTATGGCGGACGGTAGCTTGACGCCCGTACGCTCGCCGCCGGCGGCGAGACTCCGGAAACGGACGAGGAGGTCCTCTTCGAGTACCGCGCAACCTGGGGACCGCCAAAGATCCCAGAGTTCGACCAGGGCGTGGTTTGCCACCCCGACTCGCACCACCTCCTCTTCCAACTCCGCTTCGGGAACCCGTGCGAGCTTCTTGGCGACGCGGGTCCCCAGCACGGATCGATGAACCGCCGTGTCCCCCTCGCGAATAGCATCCAGCATGACGGCGTCGATTGCACCGACGATGCGCGCGGGGTGCAGATACAGGTCCGTGATGTCGTCACGGGCTTCGAGGATGCGCAGGGCGAGCGGATCGACCTTCGGCCAGGGGAGAGGGCCCGACAACACGTAGGGGTTCCGCTGGAGGAGAGGCAGCGCTTCGGGACCGAAAAGGCGCAGGACGCGCCGTACCGTTCCGCCGTCCTCAACCCCCTGTTCCTCCAGCCATCGGACGGTCTCGTACTCCCCGCTCGTTTCCGCCAGGGTACGGAAGACCGCGACGGCGAGGCGAGCGGCCAGGTTCGGGCGCTCGGGGTCGATGATCTCCGCCAGCTGGTCCAGTGTCACCGAGCCATCCAGCAGTCCGTCGAGCCGGCCCCTCAAGGCCTGAACGATACGCTTGGCCCGTGCCGGGCCGAGGCCCTCGATGGTTTGCAGCCATGGGACGACGAGCTTTCCGGACGGCATCATGCGGACGAAGCCGTCCGGGCGGGCGTAAAACTGAAGCCCGTGGCGGACGCTTTCGTGCCACCGACCGTCCATCCGGTAGACCTCGCCTCCTACGGGACGGAACGCCTCCCCCTTCGCCACCACCCTGACGGTCTCGCGTCGTGGCGTGATGCCCGAGAAGATCGTTGCCGTTTCGGAGGACCAGATGACGGAGGCGACCTGGATCGTCAGGCGCTCGACAGTTTCCGCGGTCATTGGCCATCGTCCGTGCGCAGCACCATGCCGGTGCGCTGGAGGAAGCCGAAACGCTCCCGCAGGCGGGCGTTCTCGGCTTCCTTCTCGGCGAGCTCGCGTTCCAGGTGAACGATGCGCGCCCTTGCGACCGCATGTCCCTCACTCTGGTTCTTCACGTCCTTGCTCAGCCTGACGATACGATCCTCCGCCGCATCGCTGGACTTCGAGGTCTCCGTTGTCTTCGTCGGCGTCAGGCCCTGGTCCCGTGCCGCGACGTCGATCAGGGCCCCCCACTCGGGCTCGTTATAGACGTACTGCCTCACGCTTTCGGGAACATCGACGCCGCGCTCCTCGCCCCATTCCCGGAATTCCTGCATCAGGGTCCGAACGTTGATCCGCCCTCCGCGACTGGGAAGATTTGGGACCCCTCGTCCACCCTGGTCGTACTCGGCGAACCTTTGGTCGAGGAAGGTTCGGAGCTCATCGAGCAACTCCGAGACCGTTGCGGTCCTGGGCATCAAGCTTGGTCCTTCTGCTGATCACGGGTCCTTGGCTGCTTCCGGAGCCACTCGACGAACGGCGCCGTGTCCGGCGGTCCGGCGATCAGGTTCTTGGAGCCGACTTGTGCGGTGTTCCTGATCTCGCCCTTGTCGAGCACGATGCCAAATTCCTCCTCTGTGAGGTGGGTCAGCAATCGACCCAGGACCGTCGCCGTCCGCTCGAACGCGATCCGATATGCCTTGCCCTCCCCCTCATCGTCCGTGGCCGGCGCCGGTAGCTCCGCATCGACACCGTAGCGCTCGATCAGCTTTCGCAGCCTCACGTTGTCCCGCCGAAGCAGGTTGGCGTCGATGTCGGCATCGAGCGCCTTGGCAGCCAGCGCCGCACGCGGACGCACGTCATCCTCGGGAGCGGGGATCAGGCGAGGGTTCTCGGCGATGAACCGCAGGATTTCCGCCCTGTAGCGCTTGTTCCGCGACAGGGTGGTGGCGTGCAGCCCGCTAGCCATCGCGACCGCGTTCACCAGGGCGTGAAAGGTTTCGTACCTCGTGCGGCGCGGCAGGGCCTTGAGGGCGCGTCGCACCTTCATGAGGTTGCCGTCGGTCACCTTGCCTTGATGGTTGCCGAAGTTGTTCTGGCCCTTGCGTGCGCCCACGGTCACTCCTCCGAAGTTTGGGTCAGGAGTGGGCTTCCACCTGTTGCCGCCAGCGACGCGCCGTTGCGAACGGCCTCCAGCGCGGAGGTAAACGTTGGCGAAACGCCGTGAGCCTTGAGGGCAAGGCTCAATCCGGACACGAACGACTGGACCGGATCGTCCTGGTAGAGGTTGATCTCGCACTCGATGGCCCTCGTCGAGGCGAGGAGGCGCTGCCTCAACTGCGTTGCCTGGGCACGGAGAAGCGGCGTCTCGAACGCGGCGTGTCCGCTGGCATCCGTGATCCGGTGCAGGATGAACTCCGCCATGCCGACGTCCCGCGTGACCATCCTCAGGTGCAGTCGCACGGCATCCGGCTTGCCGACGTGGAACACGTCCATTGGCGCACGACCCAGCTCGCCTAGTGACGTCGTCAGGGCGAGCAACGACGCATGCCAGCCCTCGTATTCCGTGACGTCCAGGCGGCGGCGGTACTGGACCTCGTCAATCGTGGCGCTCGGCTCGGACCGGGCCCGGAAACGCTCCACCAGCCGTCCCCCCTCCTGGACCTGCTCTAGGAGCCGACGCATCTTCGCGCCGATGGCGGGCAGGTGGTCGACGGACTTGACGGCCAGGGGGCAGACACCGCACCGGCGCGGCTCCACGATGACGTCCATGACGTCGCTCGGGCACGCCTCGCCCACGGGGCAGATGTGCGTCTCGCGGAAGACCACCTGTGCCATCGGCGTCGAGCGCAGCCGCAAGATGCCGTCCACGTCCCTGGGGTCCTCGTTGAGAAGCGAAAGCGCCTGCAGGCCGAACGCCGCCTCGGTCTTGACGCGATCCGCACGGAAGCTCTTTCGGAGGGCGCTGTTGACGCCGTCCGCGCGGATATGGACAGGGTTCTCCGGGTCGGGTTCCCAGATCGTACTCGCTGCGGCGAGAACGCGCGCGCCAACCGCAGCCTGGCTCTCGACCGTGTAATGGTAAGTCGTCGCGGTATTAGTATGGCCGACCAACCAACCGGTAAGTTCGATAGGCAGCACGCCGGACCGTGACGTGATGAAGGTCGCACGGGCTGAATGCGGCGTATGCTTTAGCTTTAGCTTGATCGGCGAACAGGGACGGCTTCCATCGCTGTCCACATGCATGACCACGCGCGGCAGCTTGGTAATGGCGTCGATGTCTGGCACGTATCTCCACATGTCGAGGGAGGCGGCGTCAGGCAAGCTCTGCTGATGCCAGTTACAGAATGAGACTAGGAGCCGTTCCCACGTTGCGGCATAGGCATTGTTCGAGATCGGATATTCGTGGGAGGGAGCCCGGAACAGGGGAAATACCGGAGCGAAGCGAGTATGCTCCCGTCTTTCATAATAGACCGACTGTTCACGGTCGGCATCGGCCAAAATCTCCTGAAAGCTCGCCTCCCGCAACAGCGCCTCATAGGCACGACGCACGATCAACGTGTTCCATGGACGATCCCGGACCTTGTCCGTGTTGACCAACAAGGGCATCAACTCCGCCCCAGCCGTTTCCTTGCCGGCAAGCGACCCGAAAGACTTCCTGCAAAGCCACTGGATGCCCTGGAAGCGGATGCCGGTCTCCAGGGCCACGATGATCACGCGCAGGCTGGACAGGTGCGGAAGGAAGGCATCCCTGACCTCGTGGCCCGGAAGCTGGACCGGACGCTCGGCCCAGAAAGCAAGCTGGGGCACCTCCGAAATAGTGTACTCGCGCCCGCCGTGTTCGAAACCGACGTCCAGGCCGTGGTCGGACGTCGGTGTCTTCTCAGACATCCGGATGTTGCTTCGAATACGACTGAAATCCGACTTGGACATCTCGCCAGCGAGAGACTTGTTCAAAAGTCCACAGAAGAAAGCCTCGCAGGCGTATGCGTACCTGAGAAGAAGCGGCAGGAGAGACGTCGGGATTGGGGCCTTATTTGTCTTCTGAGCGCTACGTGCGATATTCTTGTCGAACTCCAGCAGGACCGGGTTTACGAATTCAACCTTTGCAAGGTTGAACTTCATTGTTTGGCCCCGGCAGAACTCGAAAAAATGGAACGTGAACGTGACGAAGGCATTGAAGCCGCTCACGCCCTTGCTGGTGCGGGTATCCCTGAAGAAGGTCAGTAGCGGTTCCGGAGCGGCACCGTCGTCCATGCCCTCGACCCACAGACCGAAGCGCGTGAACATCGAAGGGTCCGTCGGGATCGTCACGTCCATCCCGGGATGGAGCTCGATCCACCAGGGAAGGTAGCAGCACAGATAATCCTGGATGAAGTTGCGGTGCAATTCGGCGGTTGGCAGGGACTCGTATCCCTGACGCTTCCTGTGGTCGATGAATGCTTCGAAAAGAAACGACCAGGTCGCCCACAGATCAGCCGGATAGGCATGCATCCTGGCCGGGTAGAGGTTCGACCAGTTTCGATAAGCTCCCTTGGCCCGGAGCGTCCGGGTGTATTCCAGGATATCCTCGGGAGAGTTGACCTTGTCTGCGATGGCCTCCAGCCTGACTTCGTGAAGGCCCTTCTCGCCATCCAGGATGGATTGACGGTATTCGTCGCGAATGCCGGCATCCATCAGGTCGAGCTGGGCGGCCGCGACGCGCCGCGTGTGCGCTTCCTTGGTCGCGCGCTTCTGGGCGTGACGAACGCCCTTTGCGTCGGCCATGAACTGGGAGGGGGTCATGTCCTCCACGCCTCTCAGCTTCCGATGAACCCAGTAGCGATAGCCCTTCATGTCCTCGACGGAGTAGGCGAAGCCTCGCCCCTCGCCCGCCTTCGCCATGTGGACCAGGGCCGCCATGAAGGCCGTCGATGGCTGGTTCCTCGGGATGCCTGCGACTCTCTCGGTCTTGGCACGATTCAGGATTTCGACGCTCGCCGGGCCGAACACGTCAAGGTCGATGTCGGAGAACGACCGCCAGCCCGAGGCAAGGACCATGTTCAGGCCCAGCACGCTGCTCTCCCGGTCGGGATTGTCAAAATGACAGGTCGCCAGTTCAGGAAGCATCCCGCGGAGATGCTCTTCCAGAAAACTGGAACGCATCTTGAACGACATCGGAAAGCGGACCAGGCCTTCATTCCAGAGCAACAAGTATACATACTTCAGGCACAGATTTACCGTGGCAAGCATACGGTTTGACGTCGCCGTAAAGCGTAGAGCCTTCTTGGCAATCGCAAGCTGAGGCTTGCCTGTCAGTCCAAGGCCCTGTCCTTCGAAGAACATGAACGCGTCCACAAAGTCTTCGGCTGTCATCTCATCAATCGCGGTAAGGCGATTTCTCAGAATTCGGTCCAAAGGCATGTGGCGCGTCGATGTCTTGCCGGGATTTCGCCGCGATGCGTCAAGGCTCTTGGCGTCGTGGACAAGAGTTACGAACCGTCTCCGCAAGCGTTCCACGTCCACGAGAATGATCAGGTGAGGCGTCGTATTGATGAGGGGGATCGACATCTCCGAAGAAGAGCAGCCTTCCCGTCCCGCAAGCTGTGCCGCATCGGCGTTGATCGAGTTAGGCTGGGGGACGGACCCGCTCTCAGGCGCGGAAGATGCGACGGGCGCGTTCAGCAGGGTGCGGGCGTTGGTGGAGGCGTTCTTGGTCATCGGAGGCTCCTCGGGCTGGCGTCCGCGGCCCTGGGGCTGTCCCACTGGCGGCTGTCGGACGGGGGATCGCCTTCCCGGGGAGCGCCTCGGGCCGGACATCGACTGTGCTGTGGGATTTCAGTCCGCTTGATCGGCTTCCGCGCGTGGCGCGGCGCCTCTTCGGACGTGACCGTTAGGCAGTCGGGGACCGGAGAACCGAGGGCCCGACGCCGTCACGGCGGTCGTATTCGCGATATCGCAATCATGAGTTGGGCTCCTGGAAACTGCGGGACACAGATCGACCGCAAGCGGGACTGCGCTGCTGTCACGACGGCGATGAGGCTCTGGAGAGTAGAGGGAGCGGGTTCCGCATGACCTCGAACAAGGGGGCGCCCCTGCAAGACCGACCTCGGAACCGGTGATGTTTCAGGCCTTCCAGGCGTCGGATGCGTCCGCGTCGCGGGAAGGTTCGTGTGCGGCCGGGTCTCCCAGCCGCAGGTCGGCAGCGACCCTAGGCTATGGAGCCGGTTTTGCTTATGGCCTGCGCGAAGGCGGCCTGGATCGTTGCGAAGCTGCTCATGAGTGCCAGCTGATCATATTATGCGGGCCGGCGTCCAGGAAAAGCGTTCGCTATACGGAACCTCTTCATGGGCAAGGTTTACGGTACCTAACCGGAGAACATGCAATTGCGGAAGCCATGACCCTACGAGGCTTTGTCCTTTGCCCCGCCCGGTGGCAAGCGACGTTGGACGGCCCCCTCATGCTCGATCCGGTCCGCCGTCTTTCGAAGTCGCTCGGCGATGCTGGTCGGCAGGAGATGCATTCCGGGACTCTCGGAGCCTCCCATGCCCGCGAAGACGAACTCATTCGCCGTCTCGACCCTGGCCCGGACGATATGCTTGTCATGCCGGGCATAGATCTTGGTGCTCTCGATGCTCTTATGTCCCATCAGCATCTGAACCTCCGTGAGCTTGAGGCCCGGCCCGCCGGGGACCGGAATGTAGTTCAGCATGTAGATGCCATAGCTGTGCCGCAGGGAATGCAGCGTCCAGACGTGATCGGGTGCCTCCGGGGGACCCTGCACGCCGGCGCGGATCACGGCCTTCTTGAACTGCTTGTGATGGGCGATGTCGCTGGCGTGGACCAACGGACGTGACCTGTCGCGGGTGTCGAGCTTCTGGAACAGGAAGTCGTTCTCGTATTCGGTCGTCCCGACGAACTCCTGGCTGAGGTATGAACGAAGGGCGTCCCAGAAGCTTGTTTGCAGCGGTTCGTATAGATAGACCCGGCTCATCGTGCGCCCCTTGAAGCGCAGAAGCTCCCGCTCGGGCATATCGCGACCGAACCGACGTCGGTTGGGGTCATGCACCCAGATCTCCCCGGTCGAGGGATCGACGTCGCTGAACCGAAGATTGAGGGCTTCGTGCAAGCGAAGCCCTCCGCCGGCTAGGAGGGACCAGAGCGCACGATCCCGATGGCTTGTCGCGCAGGCCAGCAGGTTCGCCAGCTTGTCGAGCGGGAATTCCTTGTTCTCGATGTCGACCTGCGTCTCGCGACCGATTGGCGCTTCCAGGTGCCTCGGTCGGCGAACGTGGTTCAGGACGCGGATGTTGCCGCCAAGCAGCGATTGCTTCAGGCGCACCCTATCGAAGTGAGACCATCGCCGTACACCGTCGATGGCGGAATAGGTCGTGCGCAGGTCCAGCCAATCCACGGCCACGTTCTCGTCGCCCAGGGCCGACAGTGCCTTCAGTGCCTCGTTCCGGGCGAACGCGAGGAAGTGGTTCACCGCGGCCAGGGTCGGGGGGAAGCTGCCCGGCGCGAGTCCGGCGAACGCAATCTCCTTGGCGTAAGTCCCAAGGGTCGGGAATTCGACCCACCTCACCATCGGACCATCCCTAAGAAAGATCGGGTAGGCGGTGAAAGCCTCCGAAATCTCATCGGGGCGGGCTGCTTGGCCGAAGACCTCACATTCGATAAGGAAATCGACGAAGCGCGCTGCGGATTCGATGTATCGCTTCATGCTCGTAACGCTGTTCCCGCGACCGTCGAGATAGCGTCGAAACTTGGACAGTGCGGTGATCTCGTAGCCATCGTCATTGACGAAGATCTCCTCTTGCAAACGAGGTTCCTTACGACGGACTACGGTCCGAGTGAGATGCTTCAACGGCATGGCCGGCGTCTTCCAGGGGATTGTCTTCGCGGGAGGATCGGGACCGTCATGGTGCCACCATGGCATCCCGGTCAGCTAAGGCTTTCGGGAGTGCCATCGGGATATGATTGCCGAGCTAAGTTTTCGTGCGCGGGAAGCGCTTTCGGGAGCGGGTCCGTCAGAGACACCGAATGCCGTCATCGCTCTGGATACGCATCGAACGGGGAAGGGCCTCAGGTCGGTCGTGTGGGCGACGGTGCCTCCGGCCGTAGCAGGGCGTCTTCACGACGTCGGCGACACTGCTCGACTCGGTCGTTTGCCTGCTCGATGGCCAGTGGCGGTGCCCCCAGGCTGTTCACTCGACGTCCCTGCGACCATCAATCGGGAATTCGACGACGTTGGAAGTTCGATTGGCCGGTCGGATGCTTCGCCGCCCCAAAGCCTGGCCTTCGGCCTTGCGCATGGCGGCGGCCCCCATCGAGAACAGGATCTCGCCGGCGAGGAAGTCGAATTCTTCCTCGGTCAGAGTGCTGCGCATCTTGAGGACGCGCTTGAAAATTTCGGCGGTGAGGTCGTCGAGATCGAGCTCAGACATCGTGGCCTCCCAGGGTGGTGATGAGGGGCGACGTCACCCTGAGCTGTGCGATCAGGGCCCGCATCTGGTCGCCCGACATGATGCGGGCCACGACCAGCCTTTGCGCCAGGGCGTCGATCAGATCCCTGTTCTGGTCGACGAATTCCCTCGCGCGAAGGTACAAAACATTCAGGTCAGCCTCGACGCGACGGCGCATTTCGGGGTCGTGGCGCAGGCATTCCCTGGCCTCCGCATCCGAGGCCCGGTGCAGGAGCGATCCCCCCAGGCCCATGCTGACGTGCATGGAAGCGAGCATGCTGGTAGCCAGGCCGAGATCGCTGGCGTAGGCGCCGCCGGAACCGGAATTCGCCTCGCCGAACGCCTCGTCCGTGGCTCTTCCGGCCAGGACGGTGGTGACGTAGGCCTCGATGGACGTCTTCGTAAGGATCGTGGCCCGGGGCATGGACGTCCTGGTGAGGCCCCCAAGTCCGTGGGACATGACATTGCTGAGGCTGACGACCTCGCCAGGACCCATCAGGGTCACGGCAAGGCCATGCCCGCATTCGTGGCGGGCGCAGGAAAGCGCCTCCTCGGGGGACCTCGGGTCGGGTGGGGCGATCTCGCGGACGAGGTCTTCGAGCCGCATCGGACGGCCGGCGTCCCGAGCCCGGCGTCGGGCTCCCGCGACCCAGGCGGTGGCCTCGGCCCCGGTGGCGCCCACGCCGATGCTTGCCGGCACCGACAGGTCGGCGCCGTCGAGGACGTCCGGCCCCAGGTGCTGACGAATGATGCCGGCCAGCCCGTCTGCATCGGGCTTCTCGACGGTGATGACGCGTCCTAGCCGGCCCGGGCGCAGCAGGGCCGGATCGATTAGTTCGGGGAAATTGCTGGCCCCGATCAGGATGATCTTATCGGTATTCCCAGAGATCGCATTCTCGAACGTCGTGAGACAATGATTGATCAAAGGAACCCAATAGTCTCTGTTCCGAGATCCCAGCGATGATCTGGACGGAATTCCATCCATCTCATCTACGAAGATCAAAACCGGTGCCATCTGGGCTGCCATCGTGAAGACCCTATTGATCTCCTTGATGACCTCGTTCAGGTAGCCATTCGTCTGCGAGAACCATAGTGCAACGGATGTGCTGATAATTGGGATTTCTAGCGTCTTGGCAATACTTCGCACGAGCGTAGTCTTGCCAGTGCCTGGCTCTCCCGCGAGCAGAACTGATCTTTCGAGGGAGCTCCACTCGGATCGACCAGCCTTCCATTCCGAAAATTCGTAGGCGAGCCTTTGGGCGTACTCGCCTGCCGCCCCGTATCCGTGGATCTCGGACAGCACCGGCACGTCCGCGAGGTTCGGGTCGATGGCGGCGTTGGCCTTGGAGGCGGCCACGAGGCGCCGGACGCAGCTTGAGGCCAGGGTTCCCTTGCGGATGGAGGCGGCGATCACGTCGAACGCGAGCCCGCGCGCGATGTCGGGCGGCATGCGCCTGGCCTTGTGACCGGTCAGGGTCAGGATCGTCTTGCGGATGGTGTCGTTGGACGGCGTGCCGATCCTGATGCGCACGTCCGCGGCTGCGATCAGCGCCGAGGGCAAATGCTGCGCCGGCGCGTGCGAGATCCCGAGGACGCGGCCGCCGGCGCCGAGGAAATCGGCCACTTCTGTGTTGCCCACGCTCGGGTTTTCGGACGACTTCGACGTTCCGGCCCGACAGAAAATGTGATGCCAGGAAATTAGCTTCTCGGCCGCCATCCGCATCGCGGGGATCCAGTCGGGCGACGGGACCTCGATGACCACGCCGGCCCCGCCGAAGCGAAGCATCCGGACGTGTTGGCTGGCCGTCATCGCCTCGTCCAGGGCGTGCTTGGCCAGGGTGAAACGGGAGGACCGGATCTCGGCCTCCATCTGGTCGATGGGCGCCCGGTTGTCCGGAAGGTCGTTGAGGAAATCGTCCAGGCTCTCGCCCGAGGGCTTCAGCGTCTTCGGGGCAAGCCTCGCCATCAGGCCCACCTTTGCCTTCGGGCCGGGCTTGCCCTTGGTGGCGATGGCCTTGGCGGCGGACTTGGTCGGGGGCTTTTGGAAGTTCGTCATGGCTGCCTCCATTTCGAGGCAGCCGGGCTCAATCGAGCGCGCCGGTCAGGCCTCGTGGGGGGTGTCGGGAAGGGGG